>JAWVYG010000827.1:0-1538 GCA_033722815.1 Halioglobus sp. | reverse complement strand
TCTCGCGCCCCAGCTTTGCCAGTTGCGCCCGGTCCAGTGATGCCAGTGCTGCCGTCACCCGCCTGCCCCCAAGTGAGATTGCCACGCACCCTAGTACACTTTCCGGGTCGACTCAAACTTTTTATAGTTTAAACTATGTTGTGTCGCCAACGACCAGCGACGTCCACAACGGAAACGTCCATGACGCAGCAGCGCAAACCGAGCAAGAGCGAAGTCACCCGGGCCCGCGTTATCGAGGCGGCCATCGACTGCATCTACGCCCAGGGCTTCAACGCGGCCCATACCAACCGCATCGCCGAACAGGCCGGCGTCAGCTGGGGCGTGCTGCAATACCACTTCGGCGACAAGGATGGACTGTTGCAGGCAGTGCTGGACAGTATCTTCGCCGACTTCAGCGGCACCCTGGCCGATGCGCAACTACAGGGCGATTCACTACAGCAGCGGGTGGAGCAACTGATCGAACTGGTATGGTCGCTGGTCAGCAAGCGCGAATACCGCGTCAGCCTGGCGATACTGCGCAACGCGGGCAAGGACGAATCCTCCAGCATCGACG
The DNA here is from genome assembly GCA_033722815.1 of Halioglobus sp. Classification (GTDB taxonomy): domain Bacteria; phylum Pseudomonadota; class Gammaproteobacteria; order Pseudomonadales; family Halieaceae; genus Marimicrobium. Next base: position 985 of record JAWVYG010000827.1, on the reverse strand, counting down.
GCGAGAAACAGGTGGCGGCCTGGGCGGGAGAAATCTCCAGGCTGTGGGACCGCCTGATTGCGCAGGATGCGGTCGATGCCGGGCAGAGTGACATCGCAAGACACCTCATGTTCGCCGCGCTGCGCGGTATGGCGGACGAGATCAATCCCGGCGGGCGCACCCGGCGCGCCCTGGTGCGGGAGCGACAGGCATTGTCGCGCGCCATCACGCACCTGCTTTGCGAAACTGCTGTTTATACCTAACCGCAAAAACCCTTGCAATTACAGGGAGTTAGACCGGATAATAGTGGCTACTATGCAGCCGGCGGTTATCGCGCACCGCAACACCAATAATGACAGGCGCACGATATCCCTGCACTGCCGGCACAACGCTCTCGGTCACACGTCGCGGGGAGGTTTGACGTCGCTGCTATGAGTTCATTGCCGTACGACATTGCTGCGCAATCATGTGCCGCCCCGCTGTCGCCATGGCGCCGTGCCGACGACACCGATAGCAGGCGCGGGATCATACCGCCGGCGCGGAGGGCCAGTTAATGCTGTTCTTCCTCCGCAGCGACTGGTGGATCCAGGGCGAGGGCATGCAGTGGCAGCAATGGGCCCGCATCGAAGACGAGGGCAAGGTGGGCATCTACGACACCACCGGCAAGGTCATCATGAAGACGCGCTACAGGAACCGCGCCAGGGCGGCAGGTGCTCTCAAGCGCAAGGGCTTTCGCCGACTGCGGCAGGGTGAGCTGAAGGAACTGCAGCCCCCCGAGCCCAGAAAGCGCGGGGGCTGACGCGCTGCAAACGGCCTGCCAGGCACCGGCAACACCTCTCCTGCTACCGTTACACACCCGCGAGGGCGAACGGCTTACCCCTTTCTCACCTATACTGCGCCCATGGAAAAAATAATCTACCTCACCTTCCCGCCGGAAGGCTTCGACGGGCCGGCCTACCGCGACCGGTTACTGCAACAACTGGCCGATCCCGGCCTGCACAAAAGC
>JAWVYG010000826.1:0-1561 GCA_033722815.1 Halioglobus sp. | reverse complement strand
TGCAGGTCCGGGACTGCGACGGCGATATGGTCCAGTGCGGTGATCATGCTGCATCCTCCCTCGGATTGATCTTTGCTAAATCAGGTCCAGGAAGCGTCGGGTGGCCTCCTGGCGCCGGGCGGCGATTTCTTCCGGCGATTCCTCCACGACCACCTCGTCCGGCACTATCTTGAAGATGGGCTGGCCCTTGGTGATGATGGAGCCGTCGGTATCTACCAGCACCTTGTCTATGGTGCCGGAGAAAGGCGCGTAGACCTTGTTGAACATCTTCATCACCTCGATAATGAACAGCGGATCCCCGGCCTCGAAGTGGTCGCCCTCCCTCACGTACACGTCGTGCTCCGGGGTTTCCCTCGCGTAGAACATGCCGCCGCTCTCTGCCAGTATCTCGTCGGACTTGGCCACGGGAGGCGGCACCAGCACCTTGGCCATCGCATCCTGCCTGTCCGCTTCCGTCAGCGCGTCGGGAATGTGGATGGTCAGGTCGTCGTTGACCCTGAGTTCGTAGAAGCCGGTGTGTTCGGCAATGCTGGGCAGGATGGCGATGATATCCGCGCCTGCCTGGAAGCCGGCGTGGGCCGCCCGCACCTGCTGCCACAGGTCCGCGTCGAAGCCGTCGGGCGCGTCCGCTTCCTCGAGCCTGGAAGACAGTTCGATCCAGTCCTGGGCATCCAGGCGGTTGTTCAGCTCGTCGTAGAATGCCAGTGCTTCCTGCAGTATCGCGTCATCGTGATCCCAGATCATCGCCGCAGCGGGCGGCTTGTCGCCCGGCACGAGGTCCATATTCAGGAAGTGGTAGGTAGCGTCGAGCAGCTCTACCGGGTTCTCGTTCCAGCAGATCTTGCCGTCTATCAGCGTGTAGCTGTCATGGTTGATGCTGAGCCAGCCGCTAAGCATATGCGGCTCTTCCAGCAGTCGGGTGAGCGGCCGCAACAGCAGCGACTCTTTCAGCTGCAGCGTGTGGGCAAGCGCACTGCGGGCCGCGCCCTCCAGGCCATCCAGGGCGCTTGCGCACAGTTCCCTGTAGGCGAATTGCAGGTCCAGGTTGTTGGCGCGCTCCTTCAATGCGCCCACGGCGGTCAGGTAAGGGACGATGAAGCGGGTCGTGGGGCGAGCATTGATATTCTGGCCGATGAACCAGTTCACCAGCCCGTAGTGGAAATCGAGATTGGTCGCGAGGTCCTTGCCGCGCATGCGAGTCTGGCGGATGGTTTCCGCCATGTTCTGGTAGGTGTCCAGGCGCGTCTCACCCACGGTCAGCAGCAGCGCGATATTCGAGTCGTAGGCGCCTGCCAGCGTGTACTCCATGAACACGTCGGTGTCCGGGTTGTGCAGGCTGATGCCCTGGTCGTCGCGTATCTCGCCTTCGATGGCGTCGCTCCAGGACTCGATCACACCGCCGGCATGGGGCTGCAGGGCCTCGTTGGTGGCGTTGAGGCGCGCCTCCACGCTGTCGTTCTCACGCACCAGCCGCTCGGGACGCGGCAGTTTTTCGGCGTGCGCGGCGAGCAGCACCATGGCTTCCACCAGCGACTCCACCACGAAGAAGTCGCCGCCGTCT
>JAWVYG010000825.1:0-1572 GCA_033722815.1 Halioglobus sp. | reverse complement strand
GGAAATGGCTGCGCCGGCCACCTCGCCGAGTTTCCTGGTCAGCGCCAGCAAGGATCCCGGCAGCCCGGCGCGAGCAGGCATCGACCTGCAGCGGGTGCAGGTCATCAAGGGCTGGCTAGACGCGGACGGAGACACCCACGAGCGGGTATACGATGTCGCCGGCGACAGCGACAACGGTGCCTCCGTCGATCCGCAGAGCTGCGCTCCCACCGGGTCGGGGCACGCCAGCCTCTGCACGGTCTGGCAGGATCCCGACTACGACGCCTCGCAACCGGCTTTCTACTACGTGCGGGCGCTCGAGAATCCCAGCTGCCGCTGGTCGACGCTGCAGTGCCAGGCCGCGGGCGTCAACCCGTTCTCCGCGGACTGTACACAGCAGGCGCAACAAATGAATGCAGAGATGGAAAGCAGGGGCGCGATTGGCGACGTCTACAGCAAGTGCTGCCTCGACCCTGCCGAACAGCCCTTCTACTCGCCCATCCTGCAGGAGCGGGCCTGGACCTCACCCATATGGATCAATCCAACCGACGCTGAAAAGGACCCAAGTTGAGCAACAAGAAGCGCAGCCACGCACAACGATTCAGAGGCATTACCATACCCGGGAAGTCCCATCCGGCTATCAAGCGAGTCAGGCGGCAGGGCAACACACCCTCCATCCATGGCAACAAGTTCTGGGATTCCAGTTGCCTGCTCATCGACTACCTGCACAAGAACCCCCCCGAGCACTACGACACGGTGGCGGACGTCGGCTGCGGCTGGGGGCTTGCCGGCATCTGGTGTGCCAGGAAGCTGGGGTCCAGGGTGACCTCCATCGACGCCGACCCGGATGTATTCCCCTACCTGCAGGCGGCCGCCGAACTCAACGACACCTCGACCGTGCAAAAGGTGTCGCGATTCGAGCAGCTGACCACCCGCAAGCTGTCCGGGTTCGACATGCTCATCGCCGCCGACATCTGTTTCTGGGACGAACTGGTGGACCCGGTCGCCAACATGATCAACCGGGCGGTGCGCGCCGGCGTGAAACAGGTCGTCATCGCCGATCCCGAGCGCGCACCTTTCTTCGAGGTGGCCGAGCGCTGCATGAAACGCCACTGCGCGGAGGTGATCGAGTGGCAAACCCGCCCGCCTGCCGAGGCCAGCGGCGCCCTGCTGGTGCTGCACAACGCCTGAGCGTCTGCGCTACGCGCCGGGACGCCGGAATGAGCCACCCCGGCGGGGCCACCGCAGTGGCCGGGGTACGGCGGCTCAATTATCCGACTTTCTGTACAATTTTTGTTCGCTTGCTGGCGCCCTATCCGCGGGGGTGGTATAAACGCGGCCCTGAATTTCCGGGCTGACGTTCGCCCCTCGCTCCAGGCCCCGAGGCACGCCTGGTTGACCGTGACGCAATGGCATTCCCAGTGCTGCCAGGCGCGTCGGCGGTGGTGATAACTGACCGGAACTGAACTACTTTTAACCTATGTACTCGGCCCTGACGGCACGGACACGACTATGAAACAGCTTGGCATTCTCGACGCGGCTTTCGTCAACCTGGAACAGAGCAACACCCCGCAGCACGTGGGCGGCATGGGC
>JAWVYG010000824.1:0-1587 GCA_033722815.1 Halioglobus sp. | reverse complement strand
GTCGGGTAGAAACCGCGTTCCACCATCAGATAGGGGTACTCGCGATAGGGCACGGCGATGTAGTCGATATCCCCGGTGAGTTCGCCGGAGAAAGACTGGCCAAAACCGAAGACCTTCATGGAGGCGTAGCCCTCGGTCTGGCCGTAGGCGGTGATGGCCAGGTGCGGGTGCAGTACCCAGCGTCGGTGCCCCGCTTCCATCAGGGCGGACAGGTTGCGACTGTCGTTCACCCAGGCGAGCGGGTAATAGGCCGGGTCGCTCTGCAGCGAACGGTAGCTGAGGTTCGACGAGCCTGCGCCCGCCGCGGCCCCGGACGTGTAGCAGTCATGGCCGGTGTTCGGGTAGTGAGTGAGCGTGTTGTTGGCCAGCTGCACCAGCGAAGTCTCCTGCATCTGCGTATCCCAGAAGCTGTCCAACTCGACCAGCGGCAGGTAGTGAAGCCTGCGGATCAGGTTGACCGACAGCATGAAGCGGTTCTTGGCGGCGTTCGTGAGCTCGCCCGGATCGCAGTTGGCCTCGTTGGGCAGGCGGTTGTAGAGAAAGCTGTCGCTGCGGTTGCCGCTCGCGTTCAGCGAGTTCGCCAGCTGGCGCCACTGGTCTACCGGGTAGCGGTTGCTGTCAGCGCCGGTGGACTCGAAGGTCGGGGCCAGAAAAAACTCCGTGGTGCTGGCCAGTAATGACAGTATCTGGGGCGTCGAAGGGACGTTCCTGAAATCGAGGACGCACGCGGCGCTGCCGCCCGCGCAGAGGTGCATGTTCGCGGTGCGCCAACCTGAGAAGGCGTAGCCTGGATTGGCGGTGGCACTGAAGCTGTCGAAGAAGCCCAGCGTGGAGATCTCCAGGGTGCAGCTCTCACCCGCCTCACACTCGACGCCCTGTAGCGACAGCACGCGGCCGCCCTCGGGTACCACGATGGTCAGGTTGCAGCCTGTGAGCACCAGTGCCAGGGCTGCGGCGGTTGCCGCCCGACCGGGTTGCCTGGATAGAACACCGTACAGCCCGCGCAAGAACGCGCCGGCAAGCGCTATGGAAACGATCATGCCCCTGAACCTCATTTCTGCCCCGAAATGTAGGGCCTATTGTGGTCGGGGAGCGCCCGTGCGGCAAGCTTTCTGCCAAATTTATTTATAAATTGGAAAAATCTAAATAAATGGCACAAAAATAGAAAAAGTGGAGAAGGGGTGCGCCAATTCCGCCTGTTTCGATGATTCAAGTGGCGAAAAATATCCTGCGTTGCCGTAATTTTTCGGTTATTGTGGAATCGATTGGGGATTCCTGATGGCTATACTGTGGTGTCGGGCGCCCCGCAAATGCGCGGAGTGTGAACTGGATCACTGTTTGCCGTCCCGTCAGAGACCGGCGACGTCATCGCCGTCGGATGCCGGCGCCAGCAGGCTGGCGGGCGTGTCACCGACATAGCGCAGGTTGATGAATCCAAAGAACATCTCGTGCTTGGTCTGCAGCCCGAAGCGCACCGGTACCGAAGGGTCGGGGTTGGCGGGATTGCGCTCCGAGTTGTCCATGGCGCCGCGTGCCACGAGCCTGGTGCCTGCCGGCATGAAGTGCGGCTCCTCCAGCTCGTAACGG
>JAWVYG010000823.1:0-1593 GCA_033722815.1 Halioglobus sp. | reverse complement strand
GGCGCTGCTGGCGCTGGACCTGCCGCGGCTGGGCAGCGTCGAGGCCGAGGTGTTCCTGCGCGGCAGCAGGGTTTCCGCGGTGTTCTTTTCTTCCCATGAGCGCACGGTGCGGCGGCTGGAGGGCGCGCTGGCGATGCTGGAGGAAGCGCTGCGCGGCCACGCCTTCGACATCGGCGTGCTGCGCGTACAGCGCGGCCCGCGGGAGACAGCGGCCGGTGAACAGCCGTGGCGCGCGGGGCTGTACCAGAGTGCGTAACCGCGGGCAGCCGCCCGGGCGCCGGTGGGCGACGGAGTCGATGTGGTGAGCGGCGACGCGGCAAAGAGGGGCGATGCCATCGCGGCGCAGGCGCGCGAGGGCGGCGTGGAACTGGCGCAGGATGCGGAGCTGACAGCCCTGTTGAGCCGCGTGGCGCAGGCCGAGGAGATACCGGACAGCCTGGTCTCGGCGCTGTCGGAGGTGCTTACCTTCCTCTACGCCCTGGACGGCGAGCAGGGCACTGACTGAGCAGTTTCACCGCCCTCCCGCGGAACTGTGAACGTCGCCGATCTTCGGCAAAATAAGCAAGATTTTCTGTGATTCTGGTCCCAGTTTGTACGGGTTTCCCGGCGCGCAGTGCGCTTTTGCTGCAAAGTAGAAGTCGGGTGAAAACAAGCTACGCTTAACAGGTGTCCGCCGCTGGCGGGCCGCACCGTCAGGCAACAGCAGATAATATGAAGAACCGGCGCAACTACTACAGGATCCTGCATGTGCAGCCAGACGCTCCGAGGGAGGTGATCCGCTCGAGCTACCGCACCATCATGCACAAGATGCGGGTCCATCCCGACCTCGGCGGCGACGAGGCCGCCGCCGCGCTGGTCAATGAAGCCTACTCCGTCCTCAACGACGAAGAGCATCGCTCGGCCTACGACAAGGTGCGCGAGAATCCCGGCTGGACGCGCTCCGCCAATGACGAACCGTCGGCAGACGTTGTGCCTGCGGGCGAGTGGCAGGGGTGCTGCGCGTTCTGCGCCCTGCCGATCGACGACGAGCAGTGGCAGGAGGGGCTGACGGGGTTCTGCCGCCGCTGCGACAGCCCGCTGGCGCCGGTATCCCACCTGGCGACCGAGGACGCCGACAGGCGCACCATCTCGAGGGTGCCGAAACAGCAGCAGGTACAGTTCCTTACCCGCTGGCCGCAACTGCAGCCCCACGGCGGCCGCAGCGACGACGTGTCGCTGAGCGGTATGCGCTTCAGTACGGACGTTTACCTGGCGGCCGACCAGACCATCAAGATCGACACCAACTCGCTCAAGGCGGTGGCCGAGGTGGTGCGTTGCCAGCAGGTGGGGCGCGGCTGGGAGGTGGGAGTGCGCTTTATGAACCTTTGCTTCGCCCGCTGCCGCGGCTCATTCGTCGAGGCGCGGGCCTGACCCGCACGCAAGACCTGGCACTATCGCGCCGGCAGCCTCTCTACCTTTATCGCCAGTCTCTGCCCGTCTGCCGCAGTGCTGTAGCGCCTGCCGCCGCGTTCGAGGGCGGCGCCGTCCTGTCCCAGGAGCACGATCCACTCGCCCAGCTCGCCGACGACCGAGGTGGTGAGTGACACGGTGTCG
>JAWVYG010000822.1:0-1595 GCA_033722815.1 Halioglobus sp. | reverse complement strand
GCCGTGGTCGCCGGTCTTCTGCACGTACTTGTAAACGGCCTGTATCAATGACGACTCCTGATCGGTTTCCACCGTGTTCTTGTGACCGCAGTAACCTGGTGCGAGCCCGGTCTCTATGCAATCGGCTGAAAAGGTGAATAACCAGGTCTTGCGCCGGAGTACGAATCCATCGACGATATTGCCATCGGCACCCTGTAACTTGAAAAACACTAACAGCGCGCTTCTCAGGTCGTTGCTGTCGTGCCCGTCGACTGCCAGCTCGACGAAGGTATTCAGATCCCGGATCCAGACTTCCCGGTAGCCATCACCGGCATTGAAGCCCGTCCCTATCACCTCGGTTGCCTTGTTCTTCACGAACTCGAAGTCACGATTCTGCATGATTTCCCGTGCCAGCCGCCCCTCGTCGGCGCCCAGCGCGGTGCCTCGCGTCAGTAACAGGGTCAGCAGTGCCAGGACAGCAACTCTCACGGGAATCGTCCCTACTTGGAGCGAATACGCTGAATGTAACACGCCCGGCTATGGCGGCAAGCCGGCTACTGCCGGGGCATGCAAGCGCATCCGGAGCTTGCCGTTAGGGGCTGGAGTGACACACACCTCGTCTATTCGAGCGCGGCATGGTTGCCTGGGGCCTTTACCGGCTCCCAGCGGCATGAACGATGATTTGGATCAATTCCAAGGGCGCCCGCTGGGACGAGAATTAAGAGTTACAAGCCAAAAAGATGCGGCCGCGAATTTCGGCGGGGCCGTGGCAGTACCCGCAAACTGAACAGGACCGTGAATCATGTCGAAAGCGCAGCTTAATGCGATAGTCCAGGAGAATATCGAGTTTTCGCGCACAGGCACCCTGCGGCGCGCAGATGATATCGGGCGCATCCCCGTGGAGCACTATTTCGATCCCGAGCGCTGGCAGTTGGAGTGCGACCGTATCTTCAGGCGCCTGCCGCTGGTGCTGGCCACCACGAGTGAACTGCGGCAGCCGGGCGACTACAAGGCCCTGTCCGTCATGGACAAGCCGGTGCTCATCTGTCGCACCGCCAGCGGCGCCATCAAGGCCTTCGAGAACAGCTGTGCACATCGCGGCTCACAGGTCGCCGCCAACGGCAGGGGCAACGCCAGGCGCTTTGTCTGCCCGTACCACGCGTGGAGCTACGACAACGAAGGCGCCCTCAAGCATATCCTGTGCGAGGACGAATTCGGCGAGATCGATCGCAGCTGTAACGGGCTGGTAGAGTTGCCATGCCTCGAGCGATCGGGCCTGGTCTGGGTGACGCTGGACAGCGCCTCGCGCTTATCGATCGAGGACTACCTGTGCGGTTACGACGAGGCGCTGGCGCATTTCGGTCTCGCAGACTGGCACTTCTTCGACGAGCGCGTGCTGCGGGGGCCGAACTGGAAGATCGCCTACGACGGCTATCTCGATTTCTATCACATCCCCATACTGCACCGCGATACGTTCGGCGCCAACACGCCTCCACAGGCGATCTACTACCAGTGGGGTCCCCACCAGCGCGTCAGCTCGCCGGACACCATTGCCGGCATCGTCGGCGACAGGGGCGCGGAAGACTGGCCGATGGAGGCGCTGCTGGCCGGGGTCT
>JAWVYG010000821.1:0-1598 GCA_033722815.1 Halioglobus sp. | reverse complement strand
GGGCGCCTACGGCGTCAAAAATGCTCCTTTGGTCGCATTTTTTCGAACCTGAGAGCTTCTCATCGGCCCTCGAGCAGACCGTTAAACAAAAAACCCGGCACCAGGCCGGGTTCTTTGTTTAATGGCCCGCCCGAGAGGATTCGAACCTCTGGCCTCTGCCTCCGGAGGGCAGCGCTCTATCCAGCTGAGCTACGGGCGGGTAGAGGCGCGCATCATAACCCCTCGTCTCCGTCGGGTCCATGTCGCCGCAAAGGGGGGAGGCTGGCGTCGGCGACCAGCGAATATTATTGAATTGAACTCAGTTCAATAAAGTGTTAGGCTTGCCGTCTCATCACGGGGAACAGGGGCAGAATTGATGCCAGGGACTGCTCGCAAGCGCGACCCGGCGGCGGCGCGCCAACGCATCCTGGCGGCTGCGCAGGCACTTCTGGTACAGGGCGACGGCAACTTCGAGATGTCCTGGGTGGCGAAGGCGGCGGGGGTGTCCCAGGGCCTGGCCTACCATCACTTCGGCTCAAAGGAGGGGCTGCTGCAGGCGGTGGTCAATGACTTCTACGACCGGGTGGACGACGCTGCCCTGATGGCCCGGCTGCATGAAATCCAGGACTGGGAGGCGCGGGAGCAGGAGCGCGTCTATCGTTACATCGAGTTCCTTATCAACGACCCGCTGGGCGTGGTGATCATTACCCGCCTGGCCAGGACACCCGCTGTGGCCGTGGTGGAAGCGGAGCGCTGGGATGCGCTCGTCGCGGTCGGCGCGCGCAACGTGGCGGAAGGGCAGGCCAGCGGCGCCGTGGGCGCGCGTGAGAACAGCGAGCTCCTCGCGGCCATGGTACTCGGCGCGGTGCGCGCGGCAGTCGCGCGCGCTATCGCCCAGGGCAGGACGAAACAAACCAGGAAGCTGGCGCGCGAGATCTGGGCGTTCGCCCGGCGCGGCCTGCAGTTGAACGAGGCCGCATGAGCGCGGCCGGCAGTGGAGGTAACGATATGAGCAAGCCAGCCAGCGGCCGGGACGATCCGCGTTTCCGCCAGATCGATTCCTTCGACCAGTACCTGGGCACGGACCTGGCCCGCACCCACGGCTTTACGAGCAGCAGCGAGGCGGCGGGCATAGATGCGGCAGAGATCGAGGCCGAGCACGAGCAGCTGATGCGCGACGGCTACATCATCCTGCACGACATGGCCACGCAGGAGCAGCTGGATGCGCTGCGCCGTGAGTCTGCGCCATACCTGGAAAGAGTGGGGCGCAATTCCTTCGAGGGCGAGCTGACCCAGCGCATCTACGGCGTGCCGGAGAAACTGCGCTCGGCAGACCCTTTCATCGAGCATCCGCGGATACTTGCCCACCTGGATCAACTGTTCCTGCCGAACTACCTGCTGTCCCAGGCGCAGGTGATTAACATCATGACGGAGTCGCCCGCCCAGCCCCTGCACATCGATGACGGGTTTTATCCCTGGCCGCGCCCGCGCCCGGCGCTGTCCGCCGCCACGGTATTCGCCGTGGATGAATTTACCCCGGACAACGGCGCCACCGTGGCGATTCCCGCCAGCCATCTGTGGGGGGAGGAGCGCTTCCCGCGGGACAGCGACGAACGGGT
>JAWVYG010000820.1:0-1602 GCA_033722815.1 Halioglobus sp. | reverse complement strand
GTCAGTCAGTCGCCGCGAGTTCACCCTGGCCTCCCTCGGCACACTCGGAGCATTGGGCCTTGGGTCGATCAGTTTTGCCGCAGGCGAGGTCAACCGGCGCATCGTGCTGGCCTCGCGCCCGGTGGGTAAACCGACGCTCGACAACTTTCGCCTCGAGGAGGTGTCCGTGCCCGAACCCGGCGCTGGCCAGATCCTGCTGCGCACCCGCTACCTGTCGCTGGACCCCTACATGCGCGGCAGGATGAACGCGGGCAAGAGCTATGCCGACCGCGTGGAACTGGACGACGTGATGGTCGGCGGCACGGTGAGCGAGGTGGTTGCGTCCAATAACCCCAGGTTCGCTGTGGGTGAACTGGTCAGCGCGTTTGCGGGCTGGCAGGACTATATGGTCTCAAACGGCGCCGGCCTGATGAAAGTGGATGCGCGTATCACGCGGCCGTCCTACGCCCTCGGTGTGCTGGGGATGCCCGGGCTTACCGCCTACGTGGGCCTGCTGGATATCGGTGAGCCGAAGGAGGGCGAGACGGTCGTGCTGGCCGCGTCCACCGGCGCGGTCGGCTCCGTGGTCGGCCAGATCGCCAAGCTGAAGGGCTGCCGCGTGGTCGGTATCGCCGGCGCGATTCAGAAGTGCGAGTACGCGGTGAAGGAGCTGGGCTACGATGCCTGTATCAGTCACTACGACGAGGACATGGCCCAGCAGCTGAAAGCCGCCTGCCCGGACGGTATCGATGTGTATTTCGAGAATGTCGGCGGCAGTTCCTGGGAAGCGGTGATGCCGCTGCTGAACAACATGGCGCGGGTGCCGGTGTGCGGCCTGATCGCCCACTACAACCAGACGGAACTGCCCCCCGGACCGGACCGCATGAGCATGCTGCAGGCCATGATCCTGTCGCGCAGCATCAAGATGCAGGGCTTCATCATCAGCAACTACATCCACCGGGCGCCGGCCTTCATCGGCGACATGACGAAGTGGATGGCGGAGGGCAAGATAAAGTACCGCGAGGACGTCGTCGAGGGGCTGGAAAACGCGCCCGAGGCCTTCCTCGGCCTGTTCAGCGGCGCCAACTTCGGCAAGCTGGTCGTAAAGGTGAGCTGACGCCGCGCCGATCATAGCGTGCACATCGCGACCACGCCCTGGGACTGGCAGGGTATTGCCCACGCCGATAGCCTATGCGCACAGGCCGAGGCCGCCGAAGCCATGGGCCTGCATTCCTTCTGGCTACCGGAGAACCACTTCGGTGGGTCCCGCGCAATTCCCTCTCCCCTGACCCAGCTCGCCGCCGTGGCGGCGCGGACGACGTCCATTCGCCTGGGCTGCACCTCCTACCTGCTGCCGATTCGCCACCCGCTGCAGGCGGCGGAGGAGGTGGCGGTGCTGGACCAGTTGAGCGGCGGGCGCCTGATTCTCGGGCTGGGCCGCGGCCTGGGCAAGGGTATGTTCGACGCCTTTGGCGTGCAGCGCGGGGACAAGCGCGCGCTGTTCAGTGAGAAGCTCGACATCATGCGCCGCGCCTGGGCCGGCGAAGCTGTACACGAATCCGCCGACGACAAGCCGGTGGTGCTCTCACCGCTGCCCGTGCAGCGCCCCGAGCCGCCCCTGTG
>JAWVYG010000819.1:0-1603 GCA_033722815.1 Halioglobus sp. | reverse complement strand
GTTGGGATTGTTGATGACGAAGCGCGAACCTTCCAGGCCCTCGGTGTAGTCGACCTCAGAGCCGGCCAGGTACTGGAAACTCATGGGATCGACGAGCAGTGTCACCCCGTCTACCTCGATCGCCGTGTCGTCGTCCGCGGCGATCTCGTCGAAGGTGAAACCGTACTGGAAGCCCGAGCAGCCCCCGCCGGTGATAAACACGCGCAGCTTGAGTTCCTCGTTTGCTTCCTCAGCCACCAGCTCACTGACCTTGCGCACCGCTGCCGCGGTCAGGCGAATGGTTGAGGGGTCAAATGTTTCAGCGACCGTCATGGGACCGTACCGAATACCGCTCCGGAATCTTGCTTAGACTGCTGATTATCTTAATTCCGACTAATTTAATCAACTATATTATTGAAGCCAATCTGTGCACCGCTAGGACGACTTGCCGCCGGGTTTGTCCGCGGGCCCGCACTCCTCGAAGAGGTCCGACACGTGAGTGAGGCTGCCGTTGACCTCGGCGCCGGCGGACATCTCCACCATGGCGTAAAAAACGTTGCCGCTGACCCTGCCGCGCGGCGCCAGTTCCAGCTGCCGCGTGGCGTGAACGTCGCCGCGCACCTCGCCGTTGAGGACGATATTGGGTGCACGTATTTCGCCCTCTACACACCCCTTACCCACCACGCGCACCAGCGCGTCCTGGTCCGGCTCAGCGACGATATTACCGCGCACCAGGCCCTCTATCTCCAGGCTGCCGGAAAACTGTATGTCGCCATCGACCACGGTGCCCTCAGCAATGAGCGTGGTCTTGCCCGATCCCCGCCCTGACCGCTTACTTCCCAACATGCATGAACCTCTCCTGCAGCTGCCAGGGAAACAGCTGCACAAACTCCATCTTTCCCGGCCTTGTCGCCCTGGCCGCCACCGACAAGGCCTTCGGGTCGAAACCATCGGGAAGAACAAGGTCGCCCTGTATGGCCTGGAAATAGCGGAACTTCAGCCGCAGGGATTCCTCGGACAGGTCCTGCGACAGCTCTGTCAGCGGGTAACTGACCTCGATACCCGCGCGCATCCCGATCACGTCCACGGACAGTCTGCCGGCAAGAAGCTCGTGCTTGCGCGCCTCCTGTTGCGCCACAAGGCGAATGGAATAGCTGCGCGGCTGCTCCGCCGCAACCACCTCGGGCTGGCGCACACTCAGGCCGCGGGCAAAATCACCCGGGGCCATCAGGCTGCGGTAGAACCGCAATCCCTCCTCCAGCTCGGCGGCCCTGTCCTTGTAGCCGGCGATCTCACTGCGCACCAGCTCCAGGGCCTGACGGTCGACCTCGTGGCGTGTGCGCAGCATCTCCAGCTCGGCGCGCTTTTCCGTCAACTCCCTGCGCACCCGCGACAGTTCCCGCGCCAGGTTCGATGAATATTGCGGGCTGGCCTGCAGCGCAGACAGCGCGGTGCGCTGCCCCAGCTGGTAGCCCAGCGCGGCGGCGCAGGCAGCGACTGCCAACAGCGTCAGGATTCGCTTCATGGGAGCGCTACCGGTCAGGGCAACAGGCCGACCTGTTGCAGACCGGCATCCTCGGGCAGGCCCAGCATGATATTCATGTTCTGTATCGCCTGTCCCGAG
>JAWVYG010000818.1:0-1613 GCA_033722815.1 Halioglobus sp. | reverse complement strand
CCGCTGGCGCTGGTCGACGACGACTACGAGGCCGGCGCCAACGTGCGCGGCGAGCAGGGGCACCTTTACGTCACCTCCGGCACCTCCTTCGCCGCGCCCCACGTGGCGGGCGATGCGTCGCTGCTGTTTTCCGTCAACCCGCGGCTGACGGCGCGGCAGGTGCGCAACATGCTGCTGCAGTCCGCCGTCGACATCGAGAAGCCCGGCGTGGACCCACTGTCCGGCTACGGCAGGCTGGACGCGGCCGCGGCCCTGGCGGCCGACCCCGATTTCTATATCGAGGCGCTGATCACCGGCGTGGCCACTGCCAGGCAAGACGGCGCCCTGGTGGTACAGGTGCTGGGCGATGCGAACGCGGACAGTTTCGCCTCGGCGAGGCTGGAGATCGGGGAGGGTGAAGACCCCGAGGACTGGACGGTGGTGGAGCCGAAGATTGAGAAACCGGTGCGAGGCGGCGTCATGGCCGCCGTGCCCGCGGCGCTTTTGCGCTCCGCGCCGCGCTGGACTATACGTATTGTGGTGGAGCACGAGAACGGGCGCAGCCGGGAGGCGCGCTTCGATCTCGCGCTGAAGTGAGCTGTACCGACGTTTTGACTGCTGGTTGGTTTAAGCGACAACAGGGATGGTGTCCCGGGGAAGGTAACGCGATGCAACTGATTATCAGGCTGTTGGCGGTAGTGCTTTGTGCGGCAATGTTCTCCACAGGTGCGCAGGCACTGGTGGCGGACGGCAAGATGATTACGGGCCTGCCGAAGGACACCACGGTCGTGATAGACCTGGGCGGCGGTGTCACTACAGAGGCAAATACGGGGCCGGACGGCACCCTGACCCCGACCGAAGAAGAGGATGACAGGAAGGCCGGATTTTTTTTCTGGCCTGCCGGTAAAGATGGCAGTGCCACGATCACCAACCAGGCTACCGGGGAAAATCTCGGTGACTTCCAGATCATCGGCGGCAAGGTTTCCATTGCGGCCCTGGTGGCGCCCGGTCCCGGCAGCATGGATGGTTCCGACCGCTTCTACGTCTATGGCGGGTACTCCAACCTGTCCCTCAGCGTTGTGGACGGCAATACCGGCGTGGGAGCCGGTCAGGCGGCCATGGAGGGGTTTACCGTCGACATCGATACCGAGGACGATACGAACGGCTATCACTTTGGCGCGGGCTACTCGCACCTGATGTGCGGCGACAGGGACCGCCAGGGCGCCTGGACGCTGGACACGGAGTTGAGTCTTGCCGACTTCAACAATATGCCCGGTGAATTCAATGCGGCGGGTGGCCCGGAGCTTATCCGTTCAAAGGGCGTGCAGGATGCTTCCTCGCTGGGACTCTCGGTCGGGACCAGCTACACGTTCGTCGACAACTGGTCCGCCTTCGTATTTGTCGGTGGCAAGTGGTACAAGCTGGAGGACTCAGGCGCAATTACCGGCACAGAGAGTGGCACCGTGTTCAACGAGTTCAGCGAGACCACCACCGATTTCACAGCGACAATTGCCGCCGGCCTGCAGTGGAACTGTGACGAGTCCTGGTTTGCCCGGATGGGTTTCGAGCAGGGCTTGCAAAGTATTGGCGAGGGTGAATCGGACGAGCCGGCGGTGTGGAAGGTCAGCCTCGGT
>JAWVYG010000817.1:0-1624 GCA_033722815.1 Halioglobus sp. | reverse complement strand
GCGAACCCCAGGACTGGGGCGGCCCGGGCGGTGGCGACTCTCCGTCACCCGAAACCCGCGAGCCGGAGGAAGAAGACTCCGGCAGCCCGATTGGCGGGCCCGCCGGGGAGCACTGACACCCGGCGGAACCTGCGCTTGTCTGTCGCTGCGCGTCCGCCGGGGTCGCCACTTTCCTGTGGCGGCAGGATGCTGGACCTCGACACGCCGCGTATCATGGGCGTCATCAACACCACGCCCGATTCCTTCTCCGACGGCGGTACCCTGTACCGCGGCGATCGCCTCGACCTCAAACTGGCGCTGCAGCGCGCCCGCACCATGGTGGACGCCGGCGCCGCGATACTCGACATCGGCGGCGAGTCGACGCGTCCCGGGGCCGCGCCGGTTACCCTGCAGCAGGAGATGGACCGCGTCCTGCCCGTGGTTGAGTTGCTCATTGCCGAGCTGGACGTCGTGGTTTCCGTGGACACCAGTTCGCCGTTACTGATGACCGAGGCCGCCGCCTGTGGCGCGGGCATGCTGAACGACGTGCGCGCCCTCACGCGCGAGGATGCGCTGTCCGCCGCTGCCGCTACCGGGCTGCCGGTGTGCCTGATGCACATGCAGGGCGAGCCCGAAATCATGCAGCAGGACCCGCGCTACGACGATGTTGTGACGGAGGTCCTGGCCTACCTGGTACAACGTGTGGCAGCCTGTGAGAAGGCGGGGATCGCGCGCGAACGGCTGCTGCTCGACCCGGGATTCGGCTTTGGCAAGACCGTCACCCACAACTTGCAACTGCTCGCCCGCCTGCCCGAGCTCGCCGCCCAGGGGCTGCCGCTTCTGGTAGGCTTGTCGCGCAAGTCCATGATCGACAAGATCCTGCAGCGTGACATCGAGCAGCGGCTGCCCGCCAGCCTGGCGCTGGCCGTCCTGGCGGCGGAGCGCGGCGCGGTGGTGATTCGCACCCACGACGTCGGCCCCACGGCGGATGCGGTGGCCATGTGGGTTGAAATGGAAAAACGGGTAAGAGAATGACGAGACACTATTTCGGCACCGATGGCATCCGCGGCACGGTCGGCCAGTTTCCTATCACCCCGGACTTCATCCTCAAGCTCGGCTGGGCCAGCGGCAGGGTATTTGCCCGGGAAGCCGGTGACGAGGGCCGTTGCACGGTCATCATCGGCAAGGATACGCGGGTGTCGGGTTATATGTTCGAGTCGGCGCTGGAAGCCGGTTTGGTGGCCGCCGGGGTGGACGTGAAGCTGCTGGGCCCCATGCCCACGCCCGCAGTGGCCCTGATGACGCGCAAGCAGAACGCCGACGCCGGTATCGTCATAAGTGCCTCGCACAACCCCTTTTACGACAATGGCATCAAGTTTTTCGGCGCCGATGGTTCCAAGTTGCCCGACGAGATCGAGCACGCCATAGAGGAAGAGCTGAAGAAGGATCTCGTCACCGCCTATTCGCGCGACATCGGCAAGGTCGTGCGCGTGGACGACGCGGCGGGCCGCTACACCGAGTTCTGCAAGTCGACGGTCCCGGAAGGATTCAACCTGCGCGGCCTGCGCATCGCCGTGGACTGCGCCCACGGCGCCACCTACCACATCGCCCCGAGCGTGCTCCGCGAGCTGGGCGCCGATGTCGT
>JAWVYG010000816.1:0-1625 GCA_033722815.1 Halioglobus sp. | reverse complement strand
CGATGTTGGCTTCCACCAGCACGATCTTGAGCGTGGGGAAGCGGCGAAACATGCCGGAGAACATGAGGTCGCTGACCACGGGGATGGTGTGCGACCCGGCCTTGATGGCGCCCGCTGCACCCAGAAACGCCAGGTTGCGGAAGTCCGGGCTCTTGCCGCCGCCCTTGCCGCCACCGCCGCCCTTGCTGCGCAGGAAGCTGCCGATATGAATCACAACGGGAACGTCGGCTTCGCAACAGCGAGCGAAGAAGGGCTCGTCTTCGTCGCTGAAGGTGTAGCGGCCACTGGGCATGCGCGAGATCACCGCGCCACGGTGGCCGTTGTCCAGTGCCCACTCCAGTTCGGCAATCGCATCATCCACACCCGTGGTGGGAATGATGGCCTGGGCGATGAGTCGACCGGCCGGGTCGTTGCAGAATTCCTGTGCCAGCCACTCGTTGTAGCGGCGCACACAGTACAGCTGCAGCTCGCGGTCATCGGAATAGGTGCCCGCGCCCTTGAGCGTCACCGAGGGGTAGATCACCTGGGCGTAGATGCCGTCGATTTCCATGTCAGCCAGCCGCGCCTCGCGCTGCCAGTTGCCGGGACGGATGCTGTCGTAACTGCCGCCGGTGGGATGGTAATCGAGATAGCTCTTGCCGGCGGACACGGTGAAACTCACTGCCTCGGGCGGCTTGTTCTCGTCGAACAGCCAGAAGTCGCCGTGCTCGGATTGCGTCACCCGCGGCACCCGCGCCTTCAGGGAGGCCGGCGCATCGGTCGTCCACAGGTCCATGGGTTCCTGTACGTGGGCGTCCGAGTCGATGACCGGGTAGTCGATACTGCGGAAGTCGTGGAACATGTCGCAAACGTCAGTCATGTCAGAACGTACTCGCACTCCTTTATCCTGGTGGCGACTGCCCGGGAAGCAGGCAGCTGCTACACGCACTGGCGCAACTTTCATCCCGGGCACTGTGAAAGACGGCACCAACTACTATAGTGTAGTTATAGTCCACACGGCTGCTCACGACCATAAGGTTACAGCGAGGTACAGGCATACCAATGCGCAGCGCAATATCGGCGGATTCCCACATCTGCGAGACCCAGGAGTGTTTCGCGCGCATCGATCCCGCCTTCGAAAAGCGCAGGCCGCGCGCCGTCTACGATGACAAGCGCGGCGCCCTGCTGGAGATCGAGGACCTTGGGGTCAAGGTGCCCATGGGCATCGTCTGCACCGCCGGGCGCCCGCCGGAAGATTTTGCGCGGCCGGTGGACTGGGACGAGCTGCACCCGGCGGGCTACCAACCCGTGGAGCGCATCGCGATACAGGACGAGGAAGGCATTGCCGCCGAGGTGCTGTACCCCAGCCTCGGCATGGTGTTGTGCAACCACCCGGACACGGATTTCAAGAAGGCCTGCTTCGACGCCTACAACCTTTGGCTGGCGGACTTCTGCGCCCACGACCCTGCGCGGCTGCTCGGCATTCCGCTGCTGTCGATGCGAACGCCCGGGGAAAGCGTCAGGGAACTGCGCGCGGCGGCGGAGATGGGTTTTCGCGGCGTCATGCTGCCCGGCGATCCGCCGGTGGAGGACTACGACCAGCCCTGCTACGACCCGTTCTGGTCGCTGTGCGTCGAGCTGGGCCT
>JAWVYG010000815.1:0-1630 GCA_033722815.1 Halioglobus sp. | reverse complement strand
TCCCTGAGAGACACCGCCCGCGCGCTGCAGTTCATGCGCTACCACTACCAGAGCCTCAACCTGGACCCCGAAAACGTCGCGCTGTACGGCGGCTCCGCGGGCGCCGGCGCCAGCCTGTGGCTGGGCACCCACGACGACATGGCCGACCCCGATAACGAGGACCCGGTGCTGCGCGAATCCACCCGCGTGAAGGCGGTAGCGGCACTCGCCACCCAGGCGACCTACGACCTGCTGTTATGGGAAGAGATCCTGCTGCCGGTCACCGAACCTTTCGCCGCCGCACTCGGCGGCACCGATGTCGTGTCCATTGCCCAGGGACTGGGTGTCACCAACTACCTGTTCACCTTCCTCGGCGTGGGCAGCGTGGAGGATATCCGCTCTGCGGAAAACGCTGCCTACCGCGCCGATGTCGACATGCTGGCGCTGATGGACGCCGGCGATGCGCCCATCTACGTGCACAACTTCGACACGGGCTTCGACGACCTGCTGAACATGTTCCTGCACCATGGCGTGCACGCGCACGCGGTGAAGGACCGCGCGGACGCGGTCGGTCTACACAGTGTCGCCTACGTGGAGGACGACGACCCCCGGTTTGTCCTGCAGGATCCCTCGGGGGAGGACTTCCCCTCCTTCCTGCTGCGGCACATCCGCTAAGCGCTGCTCCACCGTCCGCGGTGGAGCACCTGATCCGACACGGGCGCCGCGCTGTATATTCGGTATGAAATCCGCAGGCGACACAACCCCGAAAAATCCCAATCCACAGGGCAAGGGCATCGTACCCGTGCTGCAGGACCTGCGCTATGGCAGTGCGGCGCAAGGCACGGGGAAATCCCCCATCGCGTTCTTCAGGGATTATTGCGTGTCGTCGCTGGTGCTGGCGGCGCAGTTCAACTTCCGGCCGGTGGCGAACCGGGAGTACTACCTCTTCTCGACCAGCGGCGGCTGGACCCTGTCGCTGGTAGCGCCCGCGGAATGGCGGGGCAACGCCCCGGGCAGTTACGTCGCCGCCTGCTGCATGCGCGACGATATGACGTGGACGGTCGACTTTGCATCGCTGGATGCGACTGACCCGGTGCGCGACAAGCTGGAGGCGCACCTGCAGGCGTTTATCGAGACGCTGGAGGGCCAGGCCGATATCGCACAGGCCCTGCCCTATTACGTTCGCGAATTACCCTACTACCGCAGGGTTCTGGCAGCCGGGCTGGCCGGATCACTGCGCGCCTCCATGCCGGAAGAGCGCGGCCTCAAGGCCCTGGTCAGTGACGCCGGCGCGGCTGCGCGACTGCTGGCGCACGCCGCCCCTTCACCCACCGCCTGAGCGCACGCGGCGCGCCGTCAGGACGCCTTGCGCTTGCGCTGCCGCTTTTTGGCCGGGGCCGGAGCCAGCGCCACCATCAGTTCCTGCAACTCCGCCATCAGCTCCTCGCGCTCCTCCCCGGTCTCGCGCGTGCGACGCACCGCGTGGGTCGGGTGCTGCTCCCGGTCCAGCCAGAACTTGCCGCTCACCTGCGCCGCCTCGGTGGCGGCGGCAAGCCACACAATCGTATCGGCGCCCTCCTCGGGCGTGCGCAGGATGGCGCGCGTCAGGCGGTGGAAGCCGGGCAGGGACTGCTCGACCCCCGGCGTATCG
>JAWVYG010000814.1:0-1632 GCA_033722815.1 Halioglobus sp. | reverse complement strand
GCCATCGTGGAGGGCGCCGGGCTGGGCGAGGGGGCAATTGCCGGGGACGATATCAAGGCGTTCGTCGCCGAGTACCTGGCCGGCTACAAGGTGCCGCGGCTGATATTCGCCATCGACTCGATGCAGCGTGCCGCCAACGGCAAGCCGGACTACCCGTTTCTCACCGACTACGCCGAGCGCTGTCTCGGCAAAACGTAAAGGAGTGGCTATGCAGGCCCCGACACACGCTGAACTGGAGGCGTTTCGCAAAGAGTGCGCGGCGTGGCTGCAGGACAACTCGCCGAAGGATCCCGGTTTTCTCCTGCCACAGACGTTCATGGAGGTCGGCTCCGAGCAGCAGCTGGATTTCCTGCGCGAGTGGCAGCACAAGCTGTGGAACGCCGGCTACCTGGGTGTGCACTGGCCCGAACAGTACGGCGGGCGCGGCATGCATCCCGCGTTCCAGCAGGTGGCGGACCGCGAGATGCGCCGCTACCAGACGCCGATCGCCTTCAATGTGATCGGGCTGGGGTGGGCCGGACCGCTGATTCTCGACATCGGCACGGAACAGGACAAGGCGAAGTACATCAGGGGCATCCTGAGCGCGGAGGACATCTGGTGCCAGGGCTTCTCCGAGCCGGACCACGGCTCCGACCTCGGCAACGTACAGACCAGGGCGGTGCGCGATGGCGACGACTACGTGATCAACGGCAGCAAGATCTGGACGACGATGGGCAACTACGCGCGCTACATGATCCTGCTGGCGCGCACCAATCCCGGGGCCGAGCGCAAGTACGACGGCCTGTCTTTCTTCCTGTCACCGATGGATGTGCCCGGGATCGAGGCCCGCCCCATTCGCAAGATGACCGGCGAGTATGGTTTCACCGAGACATTCTTCACCGATGCGCGCATCCCCGCCACCTGCCTGATGGGGGAGGAGGGCGACGGCTGGAAAGTGGCGATGCGCACGCTGCAATACGAGCGCGGCGCCGAGGCAGGAGCCGCCGGTGGCTTGTCGCAGGTGCGCGTGGTGATCGAGGACATGATCGACGCGGCGCGCGAGGGCAGGCGCGACGGTGAGCCCCTGTTGCACGACCCGCTGGTACGCGACCGCCTGGTGGAGCTGATCATGGAGGAAAAGGCGCTGTCGCTGGCCGAGCGGCGTATGGCGCTGCCGGCGCTGAACAGCGATTACCCGCTATCGCTGCCGCTGTCGTACAAGCTGCGCGTCAGTGAATACCAGCGCCGCATGCGCCAGTACGCCATCGCCATACAGAACGCCCGGGGCGCGCTGTACGTCGGTGACAGCGAGGCGCCGGCGGGCGGCTTCTGGCAGCGCGCCTACCTCAACAACTTCGCCACCACCATCGGCGGCGGCACCTCGCAGATCCAGGCCAATATCATCGCCGAACAGGTGCTGGGGCTGCCCAAGTCCTAGCAGCCTGCTGAAAATGCCTCAGTCGGCACAATCCTGCGTTGGAATCTGCTCGGGACGCCGGCCAGTCTCGCGCGGGCGGCGCGCCGCCTGACTTGCACTCGACCAGGACTTTTTCAGCAGGCTGTTAGCCGTTGGTGGCAAAGCGGTTCAACGCCACTCCGTTGCGGGTCACACGAGTAACTCCACCGCGCCCAGCAGGATCGCGTAGCGCGTGG
>JAWVYG010000813.1:0-1637 GCA_033722815.1 Halioglobus sp. | reverse complement strand
GTTGGCCGTGGGCCGTTCCGTGGCGCCGCCCATGTTGCGGCGAGTCGGGATGCCGCGCCAGCGGTAGAGTACGCGCCCGGCATCATCGATCGCGAGCACCCCGGGCTGGAAGTAACCCTTGGGGTGGCTGAAATTCGAGGTCTCGTCCTTCTCGAACAGGTCGGTTTTGGGGTTGACGATGATGTCCAGCCAGCCGCGTTCCCTGCAGGCCGTCGCAATCTCGTGATGAGGATCACCCACCGCGTCGAAGTTGAGCTGCCAGTCCCGCTGCGCATCGTCGGCCAGGCGCTGCGGTTCGCTCGTTATGGCGTATACCTCGCCGCCCGCAGCGCGAATCCTGTCTACGATACCGTTCTTGACATAGCCCCGTAACTCGGCGCGGCAGGGGGGTCACCAGAAGCCGCGGTAAAACAGCAGCAGCGTGAAGGAATGGCGCTGTCGCACCGAATCCAGCCAGTTGCGCAGGGCGCCCGGGGGTGGATCCAGCTCCGATTGCACAGTGCCGGCGCCCTGCGCCGGCGCTGTCGTCTCCCGGGCGAGGCTCACGTCAAAGCCGGCGCCCGTGCTGGACACGAGGAAGTTCTGTCGCTGGCAGAGATCGCCGCCGCACAGCACCAGGCTGATCTGCCGTGGTTCGCCCGAGGCGATGGATTTTTCGGCATCGACGATACCCGTGACCTCGAACTGCTGTGCCTGGCCGGCATTGAACCACGCCAGTGCCGCATCGACCTGGGGCTGGAGTGGTTCGGGGATGGTATCGCTGACGACTGCCATGATCTGTGTGTAGCGGCCCGTTGCTGGCTGTGGATGCTGTACGGTAGCAAGAATACGGCGCGGGTAACAGCAATGACGCCAGAGTGCGCGCCTGTGGCTACCGCGTACCCGTGGATTCCAGGTGTGCCGCGGACGGCGACGGCAACTTTTGTAGTACATTAGCCCTCATTGCCAACACTGTCCCTGTTCCGCCGGGCGTTTCACGCGGGTGTTATTGCGGACACATACAGGGAGAAACCGTGCGCGAAACCGGCACAAGCCTGCCTCCCACGCTGCTGGACTGGGTGGCCCGGCAGGGCGGCGGGGAGATAACACGACTCGAGCGTCACGTGGCGCGCCGCGAGGCGTGGGTCGTCGACGTCACCGGCGAGGGCGGCACTGTGCTGCGGGGATTCCTGCGTATTGACCGCAATCCGCGCGAGGGCGCCCATGTTTCGCTGCGCCGTGAGGCGCTGATCTGCAAGGCGCTCAGGCCGCTGGATATTCCCGTGCCGGCCCTGCTGGCGTGGAACGAGGAACATCACGCGGCCCTGTTCAGTCGCGAACCCGGCCGCGCGGATATACATGCGCTGGACAACCCGACTCAGCAGCGACGCGTCATGGAGGACTTCATCGACATTGTCGCCCGCCTGCACCAGCTGGATGCCGACAAGCTTGGACTGGACGACGAGCTGGGCGAAAAGCCCGCGACGCCCGCCCGCTGCGCCCTGGACGATGTCGACCGGCAGCTGCAGCAGTTCGATGGCTTCCTGGCCAACTACACCGACCCGCTGATTACCTACGGCGTGCAGTGGCTGCGGCGTTTCGCCCCGGATACGGTGTCGCGCGTGGTGCTGGTGCAGGGCGATACCGGGCCGGTCAAC
>JAWVYG010000812.1:0-1652 GCA_033722815.1 Halioglobus sp. | reverse complement strand
CCGCTCCGCGCCCGTACATAGACACCGGAGCCCGAGCGCACCTCCACGAGACCTGCGATTTCCAGCGCAATCATCGCCTCGCGTATGGTCGGCCTGCTGACGCCGAACTGGTTCGCCAGGTCACGTTCAGAGGGCAGGCGCTGCCCCACGGCGAAGGCGCCGGCGTCGATGTGCTGCTGTAGCTGCTGCGCCACCTGCAGGTAGAGGCGCTGGACCTTGACCGCCTGTATTTCCATCAGTGCCGGCTGCTCCTGTTCTCGTCCGCGTAGCGCTGTGCGCGCATACTCAGCTCCGCGGCCTTGAAGGCGTGCGCCTGCGTCATTGCGTCCTCACTGCCCTGCAGGCAGTCCGTGATGAGCCGGCCGAAGAACGGGAAGCCGGTTGTGCCCAGGCACTCCTCCTCACGCTCGCCCTCGCCGTTGACCAGCAACAGCCGCGAGGACGGCGCCTCGCGCGCCAGGTCCAGGTACTTGCGCAACTCGATACTGCCCTCGCTGCCGACGATAAAGGTGCGCCCGTCGCCCCAGGTGCGCAGCCCGTCCGGCGTGTACCAGTCGACGCGGCTGTAAAAGGACGCGCCGTTGTCGCCGGTCAGGGACATCTCGCCGAAGTCTTCCAGGCCGGGCTTGTCGGGATGGCTGAAGTTCTCCACCCGTGCAAAATTGAGCGTGGCGTCCGTGCAGCCCGCGTAGGTCAGGAACTGTTCCACCTGGTGCGAACCGATGTCGGTGATGATGCCGCCGTAGCGCGCCTTGTCGAAGAACCAGTCGGGGCGCGTGTCCTGCGCCAGCCGATGGGGGGCGAGGTTCAGCACCTGCAGCACGCGGCCGATCGCACCGGCCTCGATCAGCTCCCCCGCGCGCCAGGCCGCGTCATTGTGCAGGCGCTCGGCGTAGTACACGCAATACTTGCGGCCCGTGCGGGCGACGACCTTGCGCGCGGACTCCAGCTGCGTAAGGGAGGTGAAGGGCGACTTGTCGGTGAAGTAGTCCTTGCCCGCCTGCAGCACCGACTCGCCAATGGCCGCGCGCCGGTCGGGAATCGCCGCCGCGCTGACCAGCCGGATGTCCGGATCGGCCAGCACCTGTTCGAAGCTCGCGGCCACCTGCACACCGGGATAGGTCTCGACGAATTTCGCCACCCTCGCCGGATCCGGGTCGTAGACGAGCTTCAGTGTCGCCCCCGCGTCGCACAGGCCGTTGGCCTGTCCATAGATGTGCCCGTGGTCGAGAAACGCCGCGGCGAAGCAGAACTCGCCCGGCCCGACCACCTTTTCGGTTTCCGCCGTCGGGGCATAATTGGCGCCGTCTCCGATGCTGACCATGTGGGCGGCCTCAGAACCAGCCCAGCTTGACGCCGGTGGAATAGGTCACGCTGGCCAGCACCGTGGCGATGCACAGCAGCATGGCGACGTTGTATAGCGCGCGCCGGCCGCCCACGGGCATGTCGTCACCGAGGTACTCGCGGCTGTTGTTGAGAAACAGCCAGCCGACGTAGGCGATCGGCAGCAGGAAGCCGCAGATGGCCGAGGTCGGCAGGATGACGTAGGGCCCCATGGTGGACCAGAGAAAGACGCCGAGCACCGCGGGCGTGGGCAGCAGCAGCGCCAGGCGGTACTTCGTGGAGTGGGGTTCGAGATCGAACATGGCCCT
>JAWVYG010000811.1:0-1667 GCA_033722815.1 Halioglobus sp. | reverse complement strand
GTCACCCGCTTCACGCTTTCATGCGCAGCATCTGCTTGATCTTTATCGACTTGTGCCCATTGAGCACACCGTGTTCGCCGGTGGAAAACGGCTGGCCCTCGACCGAGACCACGACCTCGTCGGGCATCTTCAGCGGCACGATGGAACCGGTCTTGAACCCGAGCACATCGGCAATGCTGACCTTGTCCGACAGGAACGCGCCGCTCACTTCGAGCTCCACATGCTGCAGCTCGCGCGCGAAGTGCTTCTCCCAGTCGGCATTCTTGACCGTCTGCGGCAGCGGGAAGCTGGAACTGGCCAGCTTCGGCCGCAGCGGTTCCATCGAGGCGTAGGGCACCACCCAGCTGATCGTGGTCGACCACTCGCCTATGCGCAGGCTGAAGGGAAAGCACAGCACCTGCTCGCCCGGCACCGGCACCTGCAGGAAATCGGGATTGGATTCGAAGCTCTCGACCGTGGGATTGAAGCTGATCTTCTCGCGCCAGATATCCGTGAGCGTGGCCAGGAAGCCTTCCAGCACGGTGTCGTTCACGCGCCGCTCGCTGTGCGTCAGGCTCTCCCGGGCGACGCCCCCGGCCCCCTCGCCCACGCCGCCGCCGAAGTACCTGTCCACCACCATCGACAGCAGTTCCGCGGGCATCACCACGTAGGCCTGGCCGTTGAGCGGGGCCAGGCGCACCACGTTGACCGCGATGGGCGCCTCCAGCTCGGCAAAGACATCCTCGAGAGACAGCAGGCGCGTCTCTTCCACGTCGACCTGCACGGTGATGCCGTACAGGTTGCGCAGGACCGGCCCGAACTCGAGCGCCAGCTTCTCGTTGAGGTTTTTCAGCGCCGGCATCTGCGCCAGCAGGTTCTGCTCGCGCGTGCTGAAGTCGAACGGTTCGCACTCCCTGTCGAAGGCGGGATCGCCGCCCGCCGCCTCGCCGTCGGCGAAGGCCTCGCTCAGGGCATCCAGCTCGCCCTCTGACAGTACGTCCTTGCTCGACACCGGCGGTTACTGGATCACGAAGTTGGTGAAGAACACATCCTGCAGCGCGGTCTTGCCCTCGAGCTCCAGCGATTCGTTGATCGCCGTCAGCACCTCCTGGCGCAGGGCATCCTTACCCTCTACTGTACTGACCGAGTCGTAGTTCTGGCCGCTCAGCAGGAGAATGACCTTGTTGCGCACCGCCGGCATGTTCGCCTCGACCTTGTCGATCACGTCCTGGTCGCGGCCCATCACCTGCAGTTCGAGCTGCAGGTAGCGGATAGTGCCGTTGTGGTCGAAGTTGACCAGGAAGGCGGGGCTGAGCGCCAGGTAGATGGGATCGCCCAGCGGCTCTTCCACCACCGCGGCCTCTCCACCCTCGCCCTCGACGGGCGTCTCGCCACCCCCCTGCAGGAAGAAGAAGGCGCCGGCGCCGCCACCGACAACCAGCAACGCGACGACAGCGATAATGATTTTTTTCATATTGGTATGTCCCTCTCCTGGTCCGGATGCCCGGGGCAAATTCAACCCCCGTCAGGCTACCGTTGCAAAACCTGTACCAACTTATTTTTGTCAATAAATTCAGGGAGTTGCACGGGATAGAAGGGACGAGAGTCAGAGAATTGACGCTTCCGCAAACACGCGGAGCAGCCCCTGCGGCCGGCGGGATTACGCCGCGGGGCGCCGGCGCTGCGGG
>JAWVYG010000810.1:0-1672 GCA_033722815.1 Halioglobus sp. | reverse complement strand
CGCTTCAGGCGCCGGCCTGCGCCAGCCAGTCCCTGTCCTGCAGGTAGTATTCGGTCAGCTCCGCCTCGGCGGTGCCCGGCTCCGGCGCGTAGTCGTACTCCCAGCGCACCAGCGGCGGCAGGGACATCAGGATGGCCTCGGTGCGGCCGCCGGACTGCAGGCCGAACAGCGTGCCGCGGTCGAACACCAGGTTGAACTCCACGTAGCGGCCGCGGCGGTAAAGCTGGAACTGGCGCTCGCGCTCACCGTAGGGCTTGTCCTTGTGTCGCGCGACGATCGGCCGGTAGGCGCGCACGTAGGAATCGCCCACCGAGCGCAGGAACGCAAAACAGGTGTCGAAATCCCACTCGTTCAGGTCGTCGAAAAACAGCCCGCCGACGCCGCGGGGTTCGCCCCTGTGCTTGAGGTGAAAGTACTCGTCGCACCAGCGCTTGAAGCGCGGGTAGACGTCCTGCCCGAAGGGCTCGCAGGCGGCTGCGGCCTCGCGGTGCCAGGCGATGCAGTCGTCGCGGTCGCCGTAGTAGGGGGTGAGGTCGTAACCGCCGCCGAACCACCACACCGGCTCCTCACCCTCCTTGCGCGCCACGAACAGCCGCACATTGGCATGGGACGTCGGCACGTAGGGGTTGCGCGGGTGTATGACCAGCGACACGCCCATTGCCTCGAAACTGCGGCCGGCGAGTTCCGGGCGCACCGCGGTGGCGGAGGGGGGCAGGTTGTCACCGTACACGTGGGAGAAATTGACGCCGCCTTTCTCGAATACGGCGCCCTCGGCCAGGACGCGGCTGCGACCGCCGCCGCCCTCGGCGCGCTGCCACTCTTCAACGCTGAACTGGCCGCCGCCATCTTCCTCGGCCAACTCGTTACAGATGTTGTCCTGCAATTGCAGCAGGTATGACTTTACCGCGTCGGATTGCATGTTCGACCGTCCTCAAGCCAGCGACGGGGCAGCATTATACTGCCCCGGTGCGGCGGTTTATATTGCCCGCGGCACATATTCGCGCGCGAAAGCGGCGTGCTAGGCGCGGATAACCTCGCCGCTGGCCAAGTCCCTGATAACCGTGGGGCGCCCACTGGCCCCCAACCGGCCCGGCAGTACGAAATCCACGGCATCGTTGAAGTAGTTGTGCACCTGGAACAGCGCACGCGCCGGGCGCGCCCCCCCCGGGTTGGCGGAGGTCGAGACCAGCGGCCCGCCAAAAGCCTCGCAGATCGCGCGCACCACCGGGTGATCGCTGACGCGCAGCGCCACCGTGGTGTGCACGCCGCTGACCCACTGCGGGACGCGACCGCCGTGGGGCACAAGCCACGTGGCCGGTCCGGGCCAGGTCCGCGACAACGTCTCGCGCTGCTGCGGCTCCAGCGAATCCAGCAGGAAAGCCAGCTGCGCTTCGCTGGCGGCGACCAGGATCAGGCCCTTCTCGACCGGCCGGTCCTTGAGCAGCAGCAGCCGCTCCACGGCGTCCTCGTCGAAGGGATCGCAACTCAGGCCCCACACGGCCTCCGTCGGGCACGCGATAACGCCGCCGCCGCGCAGGGTGCGCAGCGCCTGGTTCAGGTGATGACGGGCGGGAGGGGGAAACACTTACGGTACCTGCGGTGGCGCGTCGCGCCGCCTGCCAGTGAGCCGCTGTGCTAGCCCTGCAGCTGTTCCTGCAGGGCCGCGTCCTTG
>JAWVYG010000809.1:0-1690 GCA_033722815.1 Halioglobus sp. | reverse complement strand
GGGGCCGAATAGCCAGGTCCATCTGCCCGATCACACCCTCCGACGCGGTGCGCGCCTCGCCCGCCAGCACCTGCTGGCGACCGGTGACGACGATTTCTTCGAGATCCTGTTTTTCCTGGTGCGCGAGTGACGCAAGTGGTGCCATCAAGGTAAGGCAAACAACGCTGTGCTTCAATGGGGAACTGTACATCTACCACGGGTCCGCAAGTGTGGGTGGCATAGTTTAAAGCAGGAGAAAGAACTGGCAAGATCACGTCACAGCCTCAGAATGCGATATGTCACGCGCCTTTACAGTGCCCGTGGCCGTTTGGAGACCCTGAATGAACAGTGAACAGGTAGATGTTGTAATCATTGGCGCGGGTTTTTCCGGCATGTACGCGCTGCACCGCCTGCGCGAGCACAAGGTCGTCTGTTTCGAGGCGGGCGATGGCGTCGGCGGCACCTGGTACTGGAATCGGTATCCCGGGGCGCGTGTGGATATAGAGAGTATGGAGTACTCCTATGGCTTCGACGAGGCTCTGCAGCAGGAATGGAAATGGCCGGAGTACTTTTCCGCCCAGCCCGATCTCGAGCGTTATGCCAACCACGTGGCGGATCGATTCGACCTGCGCAAGCACATCCGCTTCTCCACCACGGTAAGTCGGATGTCTTTCGATGAGGCCGACAACCGCTGGCACGTACATACCGAACAGGGCGACCACGTGGTGTGCCGCTATGTGATCGCGGCAACAGGAAGTCTCACCGCACCCAATATCCCGCCGTGGCCGGGAAGGGAAGAGTTCAGGGGAGATATTCTACACACCGCTCGCTGGCCCCGTGAGGGTGTGGATTTCACCGGCAAGCGCGTCGGCTTTATCGGCACGGGCTCAACGGGGATACAGGCCGCGCCGATCATTGCCGAACAGGCGGAGCACCTCTACGTGTTCCAGCGTACCCCGGCCTACTGCATGCCCTCCGGCAACCGGCCACTGGATGAGGCGCATGAAAGGGAATGGAAGGCGCACTACCGCGAACGTCGCGAGCAGATGCTGCATACCTACGGGGCTTCGCTTATCGAATACGCCGAGCACCCGGCGGCTGACTACACACCCGAACAACGTGAAGAAATTCTTGAGAAGGCCTGGAACTCAAAAAGCGCCTTTCAGCTGCTGTTCGCCTTCCGCGACGTGATGACAGACCAGACCTCGAACGAAATTGTCTGTGAGTTTGCTCGCAACAAGATCAGGTCTATTGTGAAAGACCCTGAAACAGCCGAGTTGCTGTGCCCCAAAACCTATCCCATCGGCGGCAAGCGCCTGTGTATAGGCAACGGATACTTCGAAATGTACAACCGCGATAACGTCACGCTGGTGGATGCGAAGTCCTCGCCGATTACCGCATTCACCGAGTCAGGTCTGCGCACAAGCGATGCCGACTACGAGCTGGATGTCATTGTGGCGGCTACGGGCTTCGATGCGGTCACTGGTGCCATGGCCAGGATCGATATCGAGGGTGTTGACCAGCGCAAGCTGTCCCGGAAGTGGGAGGAGGGTCCCACCACCTACCTCGGGGCCATGGTGTCGGGGTTCCCCAATCTATTCATGATCCATGGTCCCACGACGCCCTCCGCGCAGGCGCAGATGATTACCACCGGGGAATGGCAGGTGAACTGGACAGCCGACATTATCGAGGCCATGGAGCGCGAATCTCT
>JAWVYG010000808.1:0-1694 GCA_033722815.1 Halioglobus sp. | reverse complement strand
TATCGAAGCTTCCAATGGCGTGATCCACGTTCTGGACGCGGTCATCCTGCCCAACAGCTAGGCTCCCTTCCCCGTGCGCCCGCTGCCTTTACGGGCGCGCTCTTTCCCCCCCTACTTACCGACCGCAACTTTACGCGCCGCCAACATATAGTTGACCCCGGTAAACCCGGTGACGCTGTAGGCGCGATTGAAGGGATTGATGGAGACACCCTTGCTGTCCACGACATCGAGGCCTCCGCCGCGCAGGAGCGTCGCTGCCTCTGACGGCTTGACGAACTTGCGCCACTGGTGCGTACCCCGGGGCAGCCAGCGCAGCACGTATTCGGCGCCGATGATCGCGACCAGCCAGGACAGGGGGTTGCGGTTGATCGTGGCGAGGAACTGGAAGCCTCCCGGTGCCGTGACCTCGCAACAGCGCCGCACGAACAGGTCGAGGTTATCCACGTGCTCCACGACCTCCATGTTCAGTACCACATCGTAGTCGCCGTCCTGTAGTGCTTCGACACTGCCCTGCACGTAGTCGATATCGAGACCCGTCTGCGCCGCGTGCGCCCTCGCGATGGCGATATTGCGTTCCGCGGGATCCACGCCCGTCACGCTGGCCCCCAGTGCCGCCATTGACTCGGACAGCAACCCGGCCCCGCAGCCGATATCCAGTACACGCAGCCCGCGCAGGCGCTTACCCGGCGCGCCGGAGGCGAGACCGGCCCGCGACAGCGTATCGAGGATGAACGGCAGGCGCACGTCGTTCAGCCGATGCAGGGGCCACATGGGCCCGGCCGGATCCCACCAGGTGGCCGCCAGTTCGTTGAAGCGGATGATCTCTTCGGGGTCGGTGGTGGTTGCTGAGTTCATTCTTTCTTCCTGTAAAACCTCGGTGATTTGTCTGCCGTTACACCACGCGCGCGACGCTCACGGCGGCAGCCGAACCGGATGCCACCAGTGCGCGCCATAGGCGGCCGGGCAATCCTGCGCTGCCCGGCAGGCGCCGGCCGGCGTCCCGCCGGTGATGCTCCTCGTCCTGCATGCAGCCCTGCAGTGCGGTCACGATCCCGGGATAGGCGTTTTCCGCGCGCAGTCGGCGCAGCTGCTGCATGTAGTGCGCCACGACGAAGGTTTCCACCGCCTCGATCGTGCTGAAGACCACGGCGCGGCCGCCAAGGGCGGCAACGGCGCCCAACAGCCAGCCCGAGGCCCGCCACGCCGGCAGCAGCAAGCTCCTGGCGTCGCGGGGCAGCCACTGGTCAAACAGGAACAGGTGTTCCCGCTCGGTCTCCAGGTGTTGCCGGGCGAATGCCACGACCACAGGGTCGCGGGTGCACTGCAGGATACCCCGGTATATCCATACCGCCCCGGTTTCACCGGCGTGGTCCGAACGCAGCTCCCGCTGCAACCACAGCGGCAGTGTACCGGGATCGGGCAATACGGCAGTTGCCGCAACAGCTTCATTCATGCGCAGGAATCCTCCATGCAATAATTACGCTGACGGGAATCCCGCGGTTTCGACTTTCCGCATCCTGTCCAGATTTGCATGACAGGCGGCACGCGTGCGGGGAAGACCCGGACAATCCGGGCCGCAGCGGGCAGGAAAGAGACGGACGGCCTGTGTGGAGCAGACGGCGCGGCCGCGTAGACCTGCGACCGCGTCTGTGCGGGGGTCTAGATCACTCTCGTGCTACCGGGTATGGCGACCG
>JAWVYG010000807.1:0-1703 GCA_033722815.1 Halioglobus sp. | reverse complement strand
GCACGTAGAGCGTGTGCTGTCCCAGCTCACCGCTGTGCAAGCGGAAGGGAATCTGGCTGTCGACGCTGAGCTGCGTCGCGTTATTGATCTCGCGCACCACGGACCTGTACCCGGTCGCTGCGGGATACATGTCATAGATCTGGTGACCGGGGTCGCGCAGCGCACAGTAGGGTGCGCCGGCGAACGCCGGACCCGAGATCACGACAACAAGGGCCGTGACCAGCCACAGGCGCAGCGGCCTGGCATTAGAAACGATAGCGAGCCTGGGCAACATAGCGGTTGTTCTCCATTGAGTCTTCGAAACTGTCGGTGTCGTGGGACAACTGCACGCTGACATCCCAGCGCGGGTTGATATCCCACTTGGCGCCGATGTGCAGGGTGCCGGCATCCTGGCGCGAAGCGCCCTGCCGGTCGCGGGAGCGGTAGACCCATTGCGCGTAGGCCATCCACGAGCCGTCCAGGGAGCGGCGGTTCAATTCCAGCAGGGCGAGGCCGGTCTGCTGGTCGTCGTCCTCACCGTAAGCGGCCTCGGCGAACAGGCCGTACTGGTCGATATACCACTGCACGTCGGCCCCGACACGGTGGCGCTCGACGGTCTGGCCGCCGCTGTTGGGGCGGTAGACGTCGCCGGACATGACGGACGCCCCGAACACCAGGTTGCGGTGGCGCAGCGTGCCGATGCGGCCCGCGAGGATGTAGGGGTCGCCGTCCGTCTCCCAGCTGTTGCCGGAGCCGCGGGTGACGGACACCTCGTACTCCGCCCCGGGCAACTCGCCGTTCAGGCTGACACCCCAGTCCGCCTTGACGCCGATGTTCGGCCCATGGGTGTAGTCGCGCAGGGTGCCGTTGGTATTGATGGAATACTCCAGGCCGAAGGGAATCTCGAAGTGCCCGACCTTGACGTTCATCCGGCCGCGCGGCTGCAGTACGTAGTTGAAGTTGAAGATGCGGTAGACGAACTCCCACTCGCCGTCGAAGAACCCAGGGCGCACTTCCCTGTCCGGCGCGTGGGTGAGGTAGCCCTGCAGCGTCAGCGTACCGATGTCCCCGGAGTCACCGCTGAACACCTTGTGCAGGTCGGCGCCAATGAAGTCGATGCGGTGCCAGTCGTCGGAGGCGCTGGAGTAGATCGGGCGGCTGGCGAGGTCGATGGCGAAGCGCAGGTTGTCCTGCCAGCTCCCGGGCAGGAACGTACGGCTGTCGGGCACGGCCGGCTGCGCCACGCCGCTCGCGGGCTGGACAAGCCACAGGCCGAGCACCAGCAAAAACGTGGTCACACCGCGCCGGCGGCGGCCGGGCAGCGAGTTGGGCGCACAGATGTTCATCAATGTTTTTATCCCTGACGTCAGAGGCTTACCGCTGGCGATTCCCGCGGTCTTCTCCCCGGTTTGGCGTCGTTACGAGGCAAACATTTAGGCCCGCACTGCGCATTTGCCCTTATTTCGCTACTTTTTACAGGGACAACCGCAGCGCGCACCATTCTGGTGCGAAAGAGCGGCCGGGACACGGCCAGATTGAACAGATTTCCACCGCCAACGGGACAAGCGCGAACGACGGGTGCGCCCGATCGGGGTCGCGTAAGGGTAAACGCCGATCGGTAATGCGCATGCGGATTACAGTCCGCCGGGGTTTGGACGATCGGCCAACTGGGGGTAACCTCTGCAACGCGTATGCCGCTCACCGCAGGCGCGACAGGACACGGG
>JAWVYG010000806.1:0-1729 GCA_033722815.1 Halioglobus sp. | reverse complement strand
GATACTCGCCGATATCGAGCCCGTCGATCGGCTGAAGTTCAAGGACAAGAAGCGCTATCGCGATCGTCTCAACGCCGCGCAGAAGTCCACCGGCGAGAAGGACGCGCTGATCGCCATGCGCGGACAGCTGTGGGGATCGCCGGTCGTGGCGCTGGCCTTCGAGTTCGACTTCCACGGCGGTTCCATGGGTTACGCCGTCGGCGAGAAATTCACCCGCGCGGCCCAGCTGGCGCTGGAGGAGCGAGTGCCGCTGGTCTGTTTTTCTGCCTCGGGCGGCGCCCGCATGCAGGAAGCGCTGATCTCCCTGATGCAGATGGCCAAGACCAGTGCGGTCATCGAGCGCATGAAGCTTGCCGGCGTGCCCTATGTCTCCGTGCTCACCGACCCGATCTACGGTGGCGTGTCCGCCTCGCTGGCGCTGCTGGGCGACGTGAATATCGCCGAACCCGACGCAAGGGCGGGATTTGCCGGCCCCAATATCATCGAGCAGACCATCCGCCAAAAGCTGCCCAAGGGTTTCCAGCGCAGTGAGTTCCTGCTCGAGCACGGCGCCATTGACATGATCGTCCACCGCAACGACATGCGCGAGACCATAGCGCGCCTGCTGGCGAAGCTGACCGGCGCACCGACGCTGCCGGAAGCGCAGGAACCCGAGCAGGAGGAGCCGGAGCAGGAGGAGGCGGGCGAGGCCCCCGAGCAGGGGGATGAGCAGTCGACCCCGGCAGCGGAGGGAGATGAGTAGCAGCGAACTCGAGCAGTGGCTGCGGCGACTGGAGCAGATACACCCGAAAAACATCGACCTTGGGTTGGAGCGTGTCGCGGCGGTGGCGGACACGCTGTCCCTGCGCAGTCCGCGGCAGCCCGTCGTAACCGTCGCCGGGACCAACGGCAAGGGGTCGGTGGTGGCGGTTCTGGAAGCGGCCTTGGCGCAGGACGGCCGCAGGGTGGGCGCGTTCACCTCGCCGCACCTGCAGCGTTTCAACGAGCGTATCCGCGTCGACGGGCAGGAGGCAA
Source organism: Halioglobus sp. (assembly GCA_033722815.1). Lineage (GTDB taxonomy): Bacteria > Pseudomonadota > Gammaproteobacteria > Pseudomonadales > Halieaceae > Marimicrobium. The sequence continues at coordinate 715 of JAWVYG010000806.1, read as the reverse complement.
CGGATGCCGAGATCATGGCCGCCTTCACCGCCATCGACCGGGCGCGCGGCGAGACCAGCCTCACGTACTTCGAATTTGCCGCCCTGGCGGCGCTGTGGGTGTTTCGCGAGCGCCAGGTGGACGTCCTGCTGCTGGAGGTAGGCCTGGGTGGCCGCCTGGACGCCGTGAACATCATCGACGCCTCGCTCGCCGTGATCACCAGTATCGCCCTCGATCACCAGGACTGGCTCGGCGACTCGCGCGAGGTCATCGCGGTGGAGAAAGCCGGTGTACTGCGGCCGGGAATACCGGTCGTGGTCGCCGACCCGGAGCCGCCGGCGTCGCTGACGGCGTGTATCCGCGACGCGGGCGCAGCGCCGACGCTGTTGGTCGGCCGGCACTTCGGCGCGCAGGAGGGCACCGGGGAATGGCAGGGCTGGCTGCAGCGCGCTGGCGTCCGCTGCGATCTGGCGCCGGTACCGGACGGTCCGTTGCTGCCGCAGAACGTCTGCGCGGCGCTGCAGGCCGCTGTCCTCCTGGGCGTGGACGTGGAGCGCATCGACCTTCCGGCGCTGCTGACACACGCTGCCCCGGACGGTCGCCGGCAGTTCATCCATTGCGGTGGCCTGGACTACCTGCTGGATGTGGCGCACAATCCCGCTGCGGTACAAAAACTGCTCGAATATGTAGAGCTAAGTGATTGTAAAAAAAGGAAGATTGCTGTTTTTTCCGCCAT
>JAWVYG010000805.1:0-1755 GCA_033722815.1 Halioglobus sp. | reverse complement strand
GGCGGTCGCCGTCAGCTTCCCGGCGGGACACCTGGTCGACCCCAACCAGGACTTGAACACCGATACGCGCATTGCGGTCAGCCGGGGCGGGGACTAACACAAGAATTGGGGACAGACCACGATTTAAACCAGGAGTATCGTGGTCTGTCCCCTATTTTTCCCTATTCCTTTTTCATCCGGCTGGCCACATAAAACGGCAACAATATAAGCACCAGCAAGACCAATACCAGGAAAGGTTCACGCACGCCGGCGTATAGCGTATTCAGCACCAGTTGCTTGCGGTGATCGTAGCCAGGAGGTACTGGCAGCACCTTATTGGCCTTGGCATAGCGCTCATAGGCCGAGAGCATGCGCTGGAATCGCTGCGGCATTTCGCGCGCAAGGTCGCTACTCTCGCCAGGGTCCTTCACGATATTGAACAGCCGCCAGCGATCGTCCCCCAGCGGGCCGCGATTGTAGACGATCTTGTAGTCACCCTGGAAAAGCGCTGCGTGACCTGCCAGTTCATAGCCCACGGTATCTTCCGGGCCATAGACACGTTCAGACTCACTCAGCAACACAGGAGCAAGGCTGCGACCAATTATCGGCTCTACCGGCTTGCCGCCGTATCTTTCACCCGGCGGCGTTACACCGGCAAATGAGAGGATGGTCGGCGTAATGTCCGTGACAAAGGAGAAAGCGTGGCTGAGCTCGCCCTGCCGTGGCAGCGTTTCCCCCGCCACAATCAGGGGCACCCGCATACCACCCTCCCCCGCATAAAATTTGTAGTAGGCCAGCGGGCTTGCCGCAGCACTGGCGAAACTCGGGCTGATGGTGTTGTAGCTGCCCTTCAGGCCCAACGTGTCGTAATCGGTGTTGTAGCCAAGCGAAGACGTCACTCTCCGTGCAGCAAACTCATCCGGATCCGCCGGGCCACTCGCCTCGGCGCCGTTGTCGGAGGTGAAGATAAACAGCGTGTTGACGTATTCCCCGCGAGCCTTGAGGTAGTCGACCAGCCGGCCGATGTGGAAGTCCATCGCCTCGACCATCCCCGCGTAGACCGCCATGCGCTTGGCCTCATACCGCCGCCGTTCATCATCCAGCGCCTGCCAGTATTCCGTCGTCGCCATACGTACCCTGGCCGCTCCCTCCGGCACGATGCCGAGTTCTGCCGCACGCGCGCGCCGTTGTTCCCGCAGCACATCCCAGCCGCTGTCGTATACACCCATATAGCGATCGATAAACTCCTGGGGCGCCTGCACCGGTATGTGGACCGCCTGGAAAGGCAGGTACGCGAAGAACGGGCGCTCATCGTCGAGATTGCCGCCGATGAACTCGATGGTCTTGTCCACCAGGAAGCGCGATGAATAAAAGTCTTCCGGCAGTTGGTATTCCTCACCGTCCGCGTACCAGTTGGCCTTGTCGTAAAGGGGAATGTAAGGGCGCTGCTCCCAGTTGTCGGCCCCTGAATCGGCCAGGGCTAAGGTGCGCTCGAAACCACGTTGGCTGGGCAACTTGCCAGGCCCGCTCCCCAGGTGCCACTTGCCCGCCATGTAGGTGTGATAACCCGCCCCCTCCAGCAGGGTCGCCACTGTCACCACGTTATTGCCCAGAACGCCCTGGTAGTGGGCATGGCGCCGTTGCTCCGGCGCCAGCATTTCGGGAATGTTGGGCACACCGGCGAGGTGGGCGTCTACGCCTGTCAGCAACATCGCCCGCGCGGGCGCGCAGTTGGCGGCGGTGTGGTAATTGGTAAAACTGACTCCAGATTCCGCC
>JAWVYG010000804.1:0-1798 GCA_033722815.1 Halioglobus sp. | reverse complement strand
GGTTACCAAGTTACGCAAACGGCACTGAACGTTTCCTGAACGGCAAGCGGATATTTACCGTCCTGATTCAGGTTTCGTTCAGCTGGTTTTCCCTAGTGTGGCACTGTCACCGACCGCAACAGGAGAGAGAAATGAAACCACTTAACTTATTAGCCGGCCTGGCCTGCACCGCGTTCACCTCGGCCGCTATGGCCGACACCCAGCGACTGTCGATAGAGGCCCCCGTGGTCTCGGTCAGCCCGGTTGTGCGCACCGTAACCGACAAGATTCCGCACCAGAGCTGCTGGAATGAGCGGGTGCGTGTGGAGTCGCGGCGCGGGCATCACTCGGCCGTGCCGCAGGTACTGGGCGCTGTAATAGGCGGTGCCGCCGGTGGCGCGCTGGGCGACAGCTCGGGTCACAAGAGTGAAGTCGCCGTGGCCGGCGCGCTGCTGGGGGCGGCACTGGGCCACGATGCCGCGCACCGCCGCAGCAGCGGCCATCGCTACGTCACCGAAGAGCGCTGCGAGATCGACTACGAGCTGCGTGACCGCGAGGTTGTAATGGGCTACCGGGTTGGCTACGAGTATGAAGGTGCGGTTTACTATACGCGCATGCCCCGCGAGCCTGGACCGACGATCCGGGTAGGGGTGATACTTGACCCGGAAGGTCAGTGAGATAGAGAGATTACTTATGCTGGTGCGCTGTTACCGACTGCTGTTGGCCCTCGCCGCCGCCTGCCTGATTGCGGGCCAGGTTGTCCCGGTCCAGGCAGCGCACGAGCGCCCGATCTACCTGGCCCAGGCCCAGGGCCAGAAGGCGCGAGCGCAGAGCAGCAAGATCACGGCCCGTGAGGCGGCGGCCCGGGCGCGGCAGCAGTACGGCGGCAAGGTACTGAAGGTCACACCGAGCGGGCGCAATTACAGGGTGCGCCTGTTGCAGGACTCGGGCCGTGTGATCACCGTTACCATCAGGGGCTGACCATGCGCATGCTCGTCGTGGAAGATGATCCGCACCTGCGCCTGCAGGTGGCGCGCCACTTTAGCGGCGCCGGTTGGGTCGTGGAAGAGGCCGCCGACGGCGAGGAGGCGCGCTACATGGGGGAGGAGCATCCCTACGATGTGGCTATCGTCGATATCGGCCTGCCAGGCATTTCGGGCGTGGACCTGATTCGTGCGTGGCGGGAGGATGAACGCACGTTTCCGGTACTGATCCTCACCGCCCGGGGCGACTGGCGCGACAAGGTCGAGGGACTGGAGGCGGGGGCGGACGATTATGTCACCAAGCCTTTTTACCTCGAGGAGGTCGAGGCGCGGGTGAATGCACTGTTGCGCCGCAGTGGCGGACGCACGACCGCCAGCGTCCAGTATGGCCCGCTGTGTCTGGATTTCAGTGCTCGAACGGTAACGCTGGACGGCGCCGCCGTGGAGCTGACGGCGTATGAGTACAATACGCTGGAGTACCTGGCCCACCGCCGGGGAGAGGTGGTTTCCAAGGCGGAGCTTACGGAACACCTGTACGACCAGGATTTTGACCGGGACAGCAATGTGATCGAGGTATTCGTCGGTCGACTGCGCAAGAAGCTGGACCCGACAGGCGCGTTGCAGCCGATTGCGACGGTACGCGGGGCCGGGTATCGCTTCGTACTGGACCCAGAGACTTGAAGAGATCGCTGCGGTCCAGGTTGCTCGCGGCCAATCTCGTCCTGTTGCCGCTGTTCCTCGGGGCGACAGGGTACTACCTCGAGCGCGGATTTCGGCTCAGTCTCGATTCTGCCGCAGACGAACGCTTGCAGGTGCAGTTGCTTGCGCTCATGGCG
>JAWVYG010000803.1:0-1805 GCA_033722815.1 Halioglobus sp. | reverse complement strand
TCGTCGGGCTGCGTATGCGCGCACTGTCCAGCGCCATACTGTTCTTCATACTGAACATCATCGGCCTCGGCCTGGGGCCACTGCTGGTTGGGATGCTCAGCGACCAGCTCGAGCCCTCGTTCGGCGTCCACTCGCTGCGCCAGGCGATGCTGTACCTGTTGCCCGGTGTGATGGCCTGGTCTACGCTGCATTTCTTCCTGGCCGCGCGCACCCTGCCCGAGGACCTGGCCCGCGCGCCTGATTAGGCCGCACGCGGGGCAACGTGCCGGCAGTTCAGCGAATTGGGCTGATACCGACCGCCTCGCGTACCCTGGCCAGCAGCGCTGCACTGTGCTCGCGCGCGCGCTGCGCGCCCCGCTGCAGTACGCTCTCGATGTGCCCCGGATCATCCATCAGGCGCGCGTAACGGTCCCGCGCCTCGGCGAGCTCGCCGTCGACCAGTTCGAACAGCTGTTTTTTCGCCTCGCCCCAGGCGATACCGTCCACGAATGCCTGGCGCATGCGCGCGGTCTCCTCGGCTGACGCGAAAGCCGCCCAGACCTCGAATACCGTTGAGTCGTCCGGGTCCTTGGGTTCACCCGGCTCCAGCAGGTTGGTCTTGATCTTGTTGATGCTTTTGCGCAGCTGTTTCGCGCCCTGGAACAGCGGAATGGTATTGCCGTAGCTCTTGCTCATCTTGCGCCCGTCAAGCCCCTTGAGCACGGCCGTATCCTCCTCCACCACCGCCTCCGGCAGGACGAAGACCTCGGCGAAGTTGTGATTGAAGCGCTGCGCGATATCGCGCGCCATTTCGACGTGCTGGACCTGGTCCCTGCCAACGGGAATCCTGTGGGCGTTGAACATCAGGATATCGGCTGCCATCAACACCGGATAACTGAACAGCCCCATGGTGATACCGAAGTCGGGATCCTCCCCCGCTTCCGTGTTCGCCTGTACGGCCGCCTTGTAGGCATGCGCCCTGTTCATCAGCCCCTTGGCCGCATTACAGCACAGGATCCAGGTGAGCTCGGGTATCTCGGGGATGTCGGACTGCCGGTAGAACACGGCATTGTCAGTGTCCAGGCCGAGCGCCAGCCAGGTCGCGGCGATTTCCTTGCTCGATTGCCGCACCATTTCCGGGTCCTGGCACTTGATCAGCGCGTGGTAGTCGGCGAGAAAGAAGAAGGACTCGATGGAGTGATCCCTGGACGCGGCAATCGAGGGCCTGATCGCGCCGACATAGTTACCCAGGTGCGGTGTGCCGGTCGTGGTGATGCCGGTTAGAACACGCTGCTTTGGCATGGATAGCGGTCCGCCTGAAAAAGGCGCCAATGATACTGGGATTGGTGGCTACTGGCTATGCCGGCCGGCGTGGACGCGATGCAGCATGCGGCGGTAGGCGGGCGCGAGTTGCGCGGCCCCGTAAGCGGACACGTCGGGCGGCTCGGGCATACGTGTGACACCGGCAAGCTCCAGTATGCAGCTCGCTGCCGCGTCCGCTTCCCCTGGCGCGTTATCCGGCAGGGAGCGGTAGCGAAACCGGGCCGGGTACATTTCACGGTACGCCAGCCGGTCCGGTACCACAGGCACGCAACCCGCCTGCACCGCTTCCAGTACGGACAGCCCCTGGAACTCGTGCAACGCGGTCGACAACACCACGTCGGCCGCATGCAGAACGCCGAAGTACTCCGCTCGCGATGGCAGGAAGCCCGCATGCACGATGCTACCGGCGTGATCTGACATGACCGCTTGCAGGGGCGCCGGAACTGCGCGAAAGCGCTGTCCGAGCAGCGCCAGCTCGTAGTCGAGCCCGGCCTGCTGCAACC
>JAWVYG010000802.1:0-1806 GCA_033722815.1 Halioglobus sp. | reverse complement strand
GCGCCGCTGCTCGGTCTCGCTATGCGACATCGCGCGGCGACTATCCTGATTGCGTTGCTGCTGCTGGGTTCCACCGCATGGCCGCTGGCGCGCGTTGGCAGTGAGTTCATGCCGCCGCTGGACGAGGGGGACATTCTCTATATGCCCACCACCTTTCCCGGCCTCTCCATTACCAAGGCGCGGGAGTTGCTGCAGCAGACCGACCGTATCCTCGCCACGTTCCCCGAAGTACAGAGCGTGTTTGGCAAGGCAGGGCGCGCTGAAACCGCCACCGACCCTGCGCCGCTGTCGATGTTCGAAACCACGATCCGGCTGAAACCAAGGGAACAGTGGCCGGATCCCTCCAAGTCCACCCGCGAGCTGATGGATGAGATGGACCGGGCCATACGCTTCCCGGGTCTGGCGAACAGTTGGACAATGCCGATCAAGACCCGGCTCGACATGCTCTCCACCGGCATCAAGACGCCCGTGGGGATAAAGCTGTCGGGACCGGACCTGGCGGTGCTCCAGGGCCTCTCCGAACAGATCGAAGGTGTGTTGAAGCAGGCGCCGGGCACGCTGTCCGCCTTCGGCGACCGCGCCGTGGGCGGTTATTACCTGGACTTCGACGTCGATCGTGAGCAGGCGGCGCGATACGGGCTTACTGTTGGCGCGATACAGGACGTGATACGCACGGCGATCGGTGGCATGAACGTCACCGAAACGATAGAGGGCCTGGAACGCTACCCGGTGAACGTGCGCTATCCCCGCGGCCTGCGTGAGGACCTCGAAACGTTGCAGCGCGTGCTGATCCCGACGCCTACGGGCAAGCAGGTTCCCCTCGCTATGGTCGCCTCGATCAGCTACGAGCGCGGTCCGCCGGTGATAAAGAGCGAGGGCGCGCGTCCCAACGCGTGGATATACGTGGATATCGACAGCGCCGATATCGGCGGCTACGTGGAGGATGCGCAACGGCTTGTGGCGCAGTCTGTAGACCTGCCGGCGGGCTATACGCTGTCATGGTCCGGGCAATACGAGTATATGCAGCGTGCGGCGCAGCGCCTGTCCGTCGTCGGCCCGGTGACGATCGGCCTGATCCTCGTGCTGCTCTACCTGCACTTCCGCAACGTGGTCACGCCACTGGTCGTCCTGCTGGCAGTACCGTTTGGTCTCATCGGCGGCCTGTGGCTGGTGTATATCAACGGTTACAACCTGTCAGTGGCGGTGGCGGTGGGGTTTATCGCGCTGGCCGGCCTGGCAGCTGAAATCGGCGTGCTGGTACTCAGTTTCATTGATGTCGAGGTGGCCGCGTTGCGCCGCGAGCGGGACGGTGCAGTTACCGCGTCACTTGTGCGCGAGCGCGTGGTCTACGCTACCAGCCGGCGCGTGCGTCCAGTCGTGATGACGGTCGTGTCCACCATGGCCGGCCTGGCCCCGATTATGCTCAGCCACGGCACCGGCTCCGATGTCACCCACCGCATCGCCGCCCCGATGCTGGGCGGTATGTTGTCGGTGCTGGTCCTGACGTTGTTGGTGCTGCCTGTTATCTACAGCCTGGTTCTGGAGCGCAGGGAGCGATAGGTTCACGGACGGGAACTGCGCCGCAGGGATAGCAGTTGCGATCACTGACCCGGCGTGTGAACGTGAAACCGGTGCAGGGATTTCCTGCACCGGGGAGAAACCGTTGGAAGTGTCGATGTCAGATGCCTACGGTGAACTCGTCTTCCGTGAACGTCTGGTTGCCGCTCTCTTCGCGGCCGCCCACCTCGTACTTGAAGTAGTACATACCCGCCGCGATGTATGGGGCGAAAAACTCCTCGGGCACCT
>JAWVYG010000801.1:0-1807 GCA_033722815.1 Halioglobus sp. | reverse complement strand
GGGGCGAGGAACACCGCGGGGTCGCGCAGGGCGCCCACGCCCTCGGCGGCGCCGGTGACGATGACGTCGCCAGGCTGCAGGGGATAGATATCCGAAATGTGGGATACGAGCTGTGCGAAGCCGAATATCAGGTCGTCCAGTGCCATGCGCTGGCGCACCTCGCCATTGACGCGGCACTCCAGCTGCATGTTGTCCAGGTCGACGCTGTCGGCAGTGGCCAGGCAGGGACCGAAGCCGCCGCTGCGGTAGGCGTTCTTGCCCGTGGTCAGCTGTGAGCTGCTGACCTGGAACAAGCGCGCCGAGCCGTCGTTGAAACAGCTGTAGCCGGCCACGTAGTCCAGTGCCTCGTCCTCGCTGACGTTGCGGCAGGGCCGGCCGATGACCAGCGCGATCTCACCCTCGTAGTCGAAGGCGGGCTCTTTCAACGGCTTTTCCAGGTCCTGCCCGGAGCCCACCAGCGTGGCGTTGGCGCGCAGGAAGAACATGGGAGCCTTCGGCTCTTCCGTCAGCCCCATATGATCCTTCGCCTCGATGAAATGGGAATGCGTGTTCATCCCGGCGCACCAGACCACCCCCGGGTTAGGAATCGGCGGCAGCAGTTCCACCTGATCCAGCGTCAGGTCGGCGGTGTTGTCGATGTCGCGCGCCGCGTCCATACCCTGCGCCAGCAGGCTCTTGAGGTCGGGGTACTGGTCGCCCAGGCGCTGCCCGAGGTCGGTGATGGCGTCGCCGTCGAGGATGCCGTAACTGGCCCTGCCTGCGTGGATGAAGCTGATGAGTTTCACGGTGGTGCGCTCCTGGTTGAAATTAGCATGTGAGCGAATAATAATTAAAATAATTTGTAAGTCAACAAAATAATTCTTGATTGTTCCGGTGCGCCGCGCCTATACTTGTGCGCAACCCGATTCAGTTGGAGAGCCGATGAGCGACACCAGCACAGCCGGCGCAGGGCAGCCGGCGCGGAAGAAACGACAGCGCCGGACCCAGGAGCGCACCGAGATTACCCGCGCCAAGCTGCTGGAGGCGGCTACCCGGTTGTTCACCGAGCACGGCTACGAGGGCGTCTCGATTCGCGACATCGAGAACCAGGCCGGCGTGCAGCGTGGGCTGCTGGCCTACCACTTCCAGGACAAGGAGAGCCTGTGGAAAGCGATGGCCGACGCCACCTTTACGCGCCTGCACGATGAGCTCCATCCCCGTCTGGAGCTGCTCGGCGACCTGTCCATGAGGGAGCAAATCGCCTTTATTGTACGGTTCTATGTACGCTTTACTGCACGCCATCCGGAACTGGCCAGGCTGCTGAGCCAGGAAGCACGCCACGACAGCTGGCGGATTCGCTATCTGGTCGAGAACCACATCAACGCCCTCGCCGACAACCTGCGCGACCCGGTACGCGAGGCGCTGGGACTGGACGAGCGCCAGTTCATGCACTGGTATTACCTGCTCGCGGGAGGCAGCTCGCTGATCTTTTCCCATGCTCCCGAGTGTCGCCTGGTGTTCGGCCAGGACCCGCAGGACGACGGCGTGGTCGACGCGCATGCCGAGGTCATGGTCAGCGCCCTGCTGGGACCGAGGGAGTAACCGCGATGCCGGCCGTGCCCGGACAGCCCAAATCCCTCGATCTTTATATTTGCATATGTGCAAATAATATAATGCTATATTCGCCGCGCTGCATGGCGGTGGCGGTCCGACCGGGGGCAGCGACGTGATCACCGTGGCAGTCACCATCGCCGCGTTGCCGGGGTGCTACCTGTGGGCGAGGGCGCAGCGGCGTGCCTGTTCCATGGCGGGTCCATGGCTGGCGGTC
>JAWVYG010000800.1:0-1813 GCA_033722815.1 Halioglobus sp. | reverse complement strand
TGTTCACCCGCATGCTGGACAACGTTGTCGAGATCAACGGCCTGCCGCTGGACGGCCAGCGCGACGAGATCACGCGCAAGCGCCGTCACGGCATGGGCTTCCTGGGGCTGGGCTCCACGGTCACCATGCTGCGCATGAAGTACGGCGAACAGGACTCGGTCGAGTTCACCGAGCGTGTCAGTCGCGAGCTGGCTGTGACCGGCTGGCAGGTGGGGCTGGAGCTGGCGCGCGAGAAGGGTGCGGCGCCGATCATGGACGAGGAGTTCCCGGTTACCGAGGAGATGCTGCGCAAGCGTCCCGAGATGCGCCGCGACGGCTACCTGCCGGGCGACCGTATCAAGGGCAGGGTGCTGTATGCACGCTACAGCCGCTACATGCAGCAGCTGGCCGGGATCGAGCCGGAGCTGGCGAATGAACTGGCCGAGACGGGCGCGCGTTTCACGCACCACAGCTCGATCGCCCCGACCGGGACTATCTCCCTGTCGCTGGCGAACAACGCCAGCAACGGCATCGAGCCGAGCTTCGCGCACCACTACTTCCGCAACGTGATCCGCGAGGGCAGGAAGACCAAGGAGAAGGTGGACGTCTACTCGTTCGAACTGCTGGCCTACCGCGAGCTGGTCAATCCGCAGGCCGATGCCAGCATGGACGATGACGCCGCCGACCCGCTGCCGGATTATTTCATCTCCGCCGATCACGTCTCGCCGAAGCAGCACGTCGACATCCAGGCCGCGGCCCAGAAATGGGTGGACTCCTCCATTTCCAAGACCGCCAATGTGCCGACCGACTACGCCTTCGACGACTTCAAGGATATCTACCTGTATGCCTACGACCAGGGGCTGAAGGGCTGCACGACCTTCCGCTTCAACCCGGAGGCCTTCCAGGGTGTGCTGGTCAAGGAGAAGGACCTGGAGAATACCGTTTACGAGTTCAAGCTGGATGACGGCTCGGTTGTCAGTCTCAAGGGCAACGAGGAGGTCGAGTACGACGGCGAGACCCACACGGCCGCCAACCTCTACGACGCCCTGAAGGAAGGCTACTACGGCAAGTTCTGAGGTGGCATGCACCCGGACGGCATACAGAACAGAGATACGGAGCTGAACATGGCAATTCAAATCGAAAAGAAGATTGTTGACTACAGTGTCAGGAAGGACGGCGAGCAGGCCGAGCCGCAGGCACCGGCCGCCAACGAGGCGGCGAAGGCACCGGCCGAGGACAACGTGGTGCAGCTGCACGAGAAGCTGCAGCGCCCCGACATGCTCATCGGTTCCACCTACAAGGTGAAGACGCCGCTCTCCGAGCACGCCCTGTACGTAACCATCAACGACATCATCCTCAACGCCGGCACGAAGAACGAACTGCGCCGGCCGTTCGAGATCTTCATCAACTCCAAGAACATGGACCACTTCCAGTGGATCGTGGCGCTGACACGGATTATCTCCGCGGTCTTCAGGAAGGGCGGTGACGTGACCTTCCTGGTCGAGGAGCTGCGCTCCGTGTTCGACCCGCGCGGCGGTTACTTCAAGAAGGGGGGAAAGTACATGCCCTCGCTGGTCGCCGAGATCGGGGATGCCATCGAATGCCACCTGCGCATGATCGGCCTGCTGAAAGACGATGGCCTGGATGAACACCAGAAGAAACTGATCGAAGAGAAGAAAGCCCAGTTCGACAGCAAGAACATGGACCACTTCCAGTGGATCGTCGCCCTGACCCGGATTGTCTCCGCCGTGTTTAGGAAAGGCGGCGACGTCACCTTCCTGGTGGACGAACTGCGCTCCGTGTTCGATCCGCGTGGCGGTTACTTCAAGAAGGG
>JAWVYG010000799.1:0-1825 GCA_033722815.1 Halioglobus sp. | reverse complement strand
TACTGCGCGACATGGACGCCGACGGCCGCCTCGACGCCGTGTACGCCGGCCGCAGCGGGGTCGGCTGGTTCCGCAATCCCGCGCAGGACCCCGAGCGCGAGTGGCAGCGCGTCACAGTAACGGAGGAGGATTCGGAATATACCTTCTGCGATATCGACGGCGATGGCATGGACGATATCGTCGCCGGCTCCTCGCGCTACTCAGACCGGGTCGCGCGCTGGTACCGGCGCATGGACGCGTCCGGGGAGCGCTGGCAACCCCACGATATCGCCATCGACGGTGGACGACCCGGCCGCGCCAGCGGCATGAAGTTCGTCATCAAGGGCGTGGCCTGCCTGCGTGACGGTGCGACGGGACAGCCCGCGCTGGTGTTCAGCGCCAGCGGTTACGGCCACGGGCTGTTCCAGCTCACCGCGGTCGAGCCCACCGATGCCGCCCGGACGTGGCAGCTGCGCAACCTGTCGCCGCACCAGTGCGGCGTGAAGTTCGACAACGTGGAACTCGCGGACGTCGACCGGGACGGCGATCTCGACGCCGTCACCACGGAGGAAGGGGAAGGCGTGCTCACCGCCGGCGCAGGCGTCATCTGGTTCGAAAATACCGAGACGACTGCGCCCGGCGCCGTGCCGCCGGGCTGACCGCTGCGCCGCGTCAGTCTGTAAGGGACTGGCCGAGGTCCTGCAGGTAATCGATATAGGCGAGCTTGTAGCGCTTGTCGAAATTCTTCTGGTCCGCCGCCAGCTTGACGATGACGACGCGGTTGCCCGGGTGCACGTAGATGTTCTGGCCCCAGATACCGCGCGCCAGGAAGTCGTTGTCCCAGTCCCGCGGCGTCCACCACTGGTACTGGTAGCCCGACGGGTTCGACGACTGCGGGTTGTCGCCGGGCATCAGGTGCGGCTCGTCGGGGGTGACCGAGGCCCGCGCCCAACCGGCGGGCAACACCCGCTTGTCGCCGCGCTTACCGTCATTGAGATACAGGAGCCCGAGTTTGGCGTAGTCCCGCGCGCTGGCCGCGAGGCCGCCCATGGCCAGCTCGATGCCCTGCTCATCCAGCGTCCACAAGCCCTTGTGCTGCATGCCAAGCGGATGCCAGAGGCGGCTGGTGGTGTAGTCGGTGAGCGACTCGCCGGTGACGCGCACCAGGAGTATGCCGAGCAACTGGGTGTTGATGCTGGCGTAGTGGTTGAAGGTACCGGGCTCGTGGTCCCGCCCCAGCGTGTTGATGTACTCGAGGTAGGTCATGGGCGGCACCATGCCGGTCATCTTGTTGATGTCCGACTCGGGGTCCGTATAGACCTCGGTGAAGCGCACGCCGGAGGACATCTGCAGCACGTGCTCCACGGTCACGCCGTCGAAGCTGGCGCTGGTGAGCTCGGGCAGGTACTTGCGGATGGGATCGTCCAGGCTCTCGATGTGGCCCTCGTCGAGGGCGATACCGACCAGGGCGGACGTAAAGGACTTGGCCACCGAAAACGAGGTGTGCAGGCTGTCGACCGAATCGCCGTGATCGTAGCGCTCGAAGATGACTTCGCCGTCCTTGATGACGAGGAGAGCGGAGGTGTCCGAGAGCGCGATAAATTCCTCCAGCGAGGTGGGCTCGCCGAGAAACTCACCGCTGTAGTTTTTCAGGCTGTCGCGGTTGGGCCCCAGGTCCCACGGCTTAGGCGAGGGGGTGATTTCGGACGTCGGCACGAAGCGCTCCATGTGCCGGAAATTCTCGAAGCGGTCGCCTGCGAACATCGCCGTGAAGCCGGCGCTCTCCCCATCCGCAGGTGTGCCGCCGATGGTGACGCCCTGTGCGCCGGCGCCCGATACCCATGCC
>JAWVYG010000798.1:0-1832 GCA_033722815.1 Halioglobus sp. | reverse complement strand
AGTGCCCGACGCGCAGGATCTGCCTGGGCAGTACGTGAGCCAGGGCCGGGTACTGGGCTACGTGATCGACGATTCCAGCGCCGTGGCCCAGGTGGTGGTTACGCAGCAGGACCAGGACCGTATCGCCAGCTCCCTCGAGGGCGTGCAGGTGCGTTTGGCGGGGGCCATGCACGACGTGCTGCCCGGGCGCCTGCTGCGGGCGGTACCCCAGGCCAGCCACCAGTTGCCGAGCAAGGTGCTGAGCGTGGACGGCGGCGGGCGCTTCGTGCCCGACCCCGAGGGTATTACCGAGCTGTCGACCCGGGAGCGCCTGTTCACCTACGAGATCGAGCTGCCGGTGCCGGTGGAGCGGGCGATGATCGGCAGCCGGGTCCACGTGCGCTTCGACCACGGGCAGGAATCGCTGTGGACGCAGCTGTCCCGCCGCGTGCGCCAGCTGTTCCTGAGGCATTTCGATGTTTGACACCACCGGGGGTGTGCTGTGAGCGCCGGACTGCTGCGGCCGGGTATCAGCCGCGGGGTGTACCCGCAGCGCCTCGAGGCGTCGCCGGGACTACTGGAGCGCACAGGGCGGCAGTGGCTCGACCGCGCCGTCGCCTACTCGCGGCGCAAGTACAGCCTGAGGCGCGTCGCCGTCCGCGTCGACCGCGCCGCCCGCGGTCTCGACCACGTCGACGACGAGACGCTGGGTACACTGCTGCAGGGTGTGCGCTACGAACTGCTGCGCGAGGGGCTGGCGGAGTTGCCGGTGTTGCGCGCGTTCGCGATGGTGCGCGAGTACGCCGCGCGCACCCTGGGTATGCGCCACTACGACGAGCAGCTGTTCGGCGCCTGGGTGATCGTCAACGGCGCCATGGCGGAGATGGCCACGGGCGAGGGCAAGAGCCTCACCGCCACGCTGGCGGCGGCCACCGCCGCGCTGGCCGGTATCCCGGTCCACGTGATCACCACCAACGAGTATCTCGCCCAGCGCGATGCGCGGGAGATGCGCCCGCTGTACGAGGCCCTCGGCCTCAGCGTGGTTGCCGTGGTCGAGAGCATGAATACCCCGGACAAGGAAGCCGCCTACCGCAGTGACATCGTGTACTGCACCAACAAGCAGGTGGCCTTCGACTACCTGCGCGACCGGCTGATCTCGCGCAACGAGGCGGGCCCGTTGTCGCTGCGCTTCAGCCGCGCGCAGCTGGAGCACCAGCTGGTACTGCGCGGCCTGTGCTTCGCGATCATCGACGAATCCGACAGCGTGCTCATCGACGAGGCGCGCACCCCGCTGATCCTGTCGCGGGAGCACGAGGACCCGAGCCAGCAGGCGATCGTGGAGCAGGCGCTGGCATTTGCGCGCGCGATGGAGGATTCCCGCCACTACCGCCTGCTGCCGCGCGAGAACAGCGTCGAGCTGACCGAACAGGGGCGTGACTGGCTGTCGCGCCAGCGCGAGGGCATGGAGGGCGTGTGGGCGGCGCGACGGCACACCGAGTTCCTGGTGCACCAGGCGCTGTGCGCCCTGCACCTGTACGCGCGCGACGATCACTACCTGGTGCGCGAGGGCAAGGTCGAGATCATCGACCGCAACACCGGTCGCACCATGGCGGACCGCTCCTGGCAGCGCGGGCTGCACCAGATGATCGAGTGCAAGGAAGGCCTGGACATGACCGGGTACCGCGAGACCCTCGCCAGCATCAGCTACCAGCGCTTCTTCCGCCGCTACCTGCGCCTGGGTGGCATGAGCGGCACGCTCGAGCAGGTGGGCGGCGAGATGCGTTCGGTGTACCAGCAGGGCGTGATCGCCGTGCCCACGCACAGGCCCTGCCTGCGCCGTGACCAGGGCTTCT
>JAWVYG010000797.1:0-1834 GCA_033722815.1 Halioglobus sp. | reverse complement strand
GTTCAAGCTGCACAATCCGGCCAAGCGCATACTGTGGGGGACGGAGCCCGAGGACACGTTCCCCACGTGCTTCAGGATGAACACCAGGGGCACGCTGGCCGAGCTGTTCGGCCAGCACGGTTTCACCGAAAGCCGCTTCCTGCGCCTTGACGACTGCCGCACATTCAGTGGATTCAAGCCACTGGCGTGGCTGGAACTGACCATGCGCCGGTTTTTCGCCGCACTGGGCCTGCAGTACCCGGAGCACTGCCTGCTCGGCATCTACGAGAAGGTCGATCGATAGCGCGCCAGAGGCGCATCGCATCCGTTACCGCCCGCTATAGCGGCAACTCGCCCCTCAGCCTGATTGCGGCAGGTCACGCACCCAGTTGAGTGTCAGGTCGGACACCTCGCTCTTCCATTCGCGCGTGGAGAAAGTATGGTCTGCACCTGCGACCAGGTGCGTTACTATGCCGTCCGCAGCCACGACACGCTGCCACTTCTTGTCCCTGTCTACCAGGGAGCTGAATTCTTTCGCTGTCAGGTCGTCTTCGCTGAGAATGATCAGGCAGTTACTCGCAAACTCGCGCATACCCTCCAGCATCTGGTCAACCGCCAGGTGTCGCGAGGCGCTGGAGCCAAGGCCGACCCAACCGGCCGCGGTGTGCAGCGAGCTGCCAAACAGCTCCTTGAGTGCAGGAATCAGGTCGATCTTCCCGGACAGCAACCGCCGCCAGTTCTCCCCGGCGGTGAACAGCGGCCGGTAATAGTGCGACAACTTCACTTCGGGCGAGTAATCCGCGCCGTGTACCCAGGGGTTCAAGAGGACCATACCGCGAACCTGCGGGAAACGATGCGCGAACATCATCGCCGAGGAGGCGGCATCACACAGCCCCCACAGCACGATCCGGCGCACACCGGGCTCGACTTCCGTGAAGGCACTGATGGCTGCGCCGATGTCCTGCTCCACCGCAGAGAAGTCCCGCTGCTCACCCTCGCTGTCGCCCATCCCCGTGTAATCGAAACGCAGCGAGGGTATGCCGGCGCCAGCGAGGTCGCGCGCCAACTGGGTAAATTGTCGGTGACTACCCACACGGTACTGCGGCCCGCCTACCAGCAGGACAACGCCCACATCGCTGTACCGGGACTCGGGCAGGGCTGCAATCCCTACCAGGCGATTGTCGCCACAGGGGAAAACAAGCCCCTGTTCCTTCCACCGCACGGCCATCAGGTCAGCATCTCCCGCGTGGCCCGCAGCAGCTCCTTGTTGACAGGCGCGTCGTGATTGCGCCAGAAGGCCTCGCCCCTGAGGCTGCGCGAATCCACCCTGACGCCGTGGTCTATCCAGTGGCTGATGACGTTCTGGCTCGGCCGCGCCAATTGGCCCTCGACCCCGCCGATTTCCAACCAGGCCACCGGGCACGGCGGTATCAGGTCCAGCAGCCGGGACTGCGCGATTCCCAGCGCCAACTCGGGGGAGAGCTCGTAACCGGCAATTTCCAGGGTGCGACCCGCGCGCAGCTCGCCCCACAGGCTCTTGCGGTCGAACACGGCCCCGTCACCCACTGCGGACGCCGCAGTGCGCAGGCGCAGGAACTGGTCGATTTGCTGCTCTCCGTTGAGCACGGGCTGCCACAGGATGAGCTGGGCGATGTCGCCTACCGCCTGCGCCATTTCACAGGCCAGGAGCGCACCCAGCCGCAGGCCCCAGAGCGACACGGGGCCGCTATCGAGCGAGCGCAGGTACTGCAGCGCGAAGGCCGCATCGGCGTGCCACAGCTGCCATGTCGCGTCCGCAAAGTCCCCCGCACCATCGCCACAACCGCTCAGGTCCAGCAGCACGACGTTGTAGCCT
>JAWVYG010000796.1:0-1842 GCA_033722815.1 Halioglobus sp. | reverse complement strand
GGGCTGTTTGGTTCAATCAGGTGGCGGGACGGCGCTAGCCGTACACTGCCGCCACGCTATGCCGGATGACCTGCACTGTACGCTGTTCGCGACAGGTGAACGTCGTCGGCGCGGCCTGCAGGCAGAGGAAGTCCCGGGCGCCTGCGCAACCGGCGCGTATTGTACCCGAATCTGCGCAGGAATGGGCAGTAAGGTAAACGGTAACAATTGCAGTGGCTGGCGCCTGGCAAGTCGCCGGTTTGCGGGCCGGCAAGCGCTTCAGTCCGCGGCCCCGGTGAGCAGTACGTAGGCGCCGCGGATATGCCCCGCTTTGAGTTGTTGCAGGGCGGTGTTGGCCTGCTCCAGCTCGAAGGTGGTGGTTTCGGCGCGCAGGGGAATCTGCGCGGCAACCTGCAGGAACTCGGCGATGTCGCGGGCGGTGACGTTGGCCACCGTCTTGATCTCCTTCTCCAGCCACAGGTGATCCTCGTAGCTGATATCCGCCATCAGGGCGCGGTCGCCGGCTTCCTTCCTGATGGCGTTGATCACCAGGCGGCCGCCGGGTTTCAGCGCGGTCATCGCCGCCAGCACCGGTTTCCACGCCGGGGTGGTATCGATGATCGCGTCCAGCAGCTGCGGCGGCGCATCATCGGTATCCCCGGCCCATGCCGCGCCCAGCTCCAGCGCGAACTCGCGCTCGGCCGGGCTGCGCGCGAACACGTAGACCTGCGTGTCTTCGAAGCGGTGTCGCACGATCTGCAGCACGATGTGCGCCGAGCCGCCGAAACCGGTCAGGCCCAGCCGCTGGCCCGCACCGATGCCGGTCAGGCGCAGCGCGCGGTAGCCGACGCCGCCTGCACACAGCAGCGGTGCGGCCTCGGCATCGCCGAATACGTCGGGAATGGGGTAGGCGTAGTTTTCCGGCACGCACATGTACTCGGCGTAGCCGCCGTTGACGTCGCGCCCGGTGGCGCGGAAGTGCTCGCTCAGGTTCTCGTCCGGCGCCCCCGTGGAGTCGAAAATCCAGCCGACGCCGACGCGCTCGCCGACCTGCAGCCGCGTGACGTCCTCGCCGCAGCGCTCCACACGGCCGATGACCTCGTGCCCGGGTACAATCGGCAGGTGCGGTGGCGGCGTGCGGCCCTCGATCTCGTCCAGCTCGGTGTGGCAGACGCCGCAGGCGGCGACGCGGATCAGCACCTCATCCGGCCCCGGCTGCGGCACCGGCAGGTCGACCAGTTGCAGCGGTTCGGGATTTTCCTCGAGCGAGCCGATACGGCTCAGGGACATCGCGCGCATGTGCGGCTCCGCAAGACGACTGTCACGCTAACTTTACGCGCTGCGCAGGAACGCTGCCAGCGTCCTTGCACCACAGACGGTGCGGGACGCCGGCCGAGTGGCGCGTCAGGTGAACAACGGTCCGGGCTTGGTAAACGCTGCCCAGGGCCCGGATACCTCGATGGTGCGTCCGGGATTGCGCTGGTCGCTGAAATACATGCGCGTACCGGACGGGTCGAAGGCGGCGCCGCAGATTTCCGAGCCGGGATTGCCGTCGATCTGCACGACCGGGAAGGTGGAGCCGTCCGGGCGTACCAGCACGATCTGCATGTCGCCGCCGTCCTCGCAGACGTAGACCACGCCCGCGTCGGACGTCTCGACGTTGTCCACGCCCGAGAGCACGCCGTTGGCACTGACCGCCACGTCGTAGATGACGGTCAGGTCGTTGGCCACGGGGTCGTAGGACCAGACCCGGTCGTCGCCCTTGGTGGTGAACACGACGTTGTTGCCGGACAGGTCGATGCCCTCGCCGCCGTCGAAGCGCTTGGTGTCCGGCACCTGGTCCTTGGTCTCCACCGGGTCGCC
>JAWVYG010000795.1:0-1888 GCA_033722815.1 Halioglobus sp. | reverse complement strand
GGATTTTCAACAGGCGCCGCCCGGTTACCTCTTCCAGCAGTGTCGCCAGCTGCGCCCACTCCAGGTAGTGACCGCCAATCAGGTAGCGGCCATGGTCCGGGCGCCGGGACAGCAGGCGCAGGTGCACTTCCGCCACATCCCGCACGTCCACGTACTGGTTCCCGGTCGGCATCAGCGGAACGAAGGCCGTAAGGTACGCCTGCAGGCCCACGTGCGCCTCGGTAAATCCCGGGTCGTCCGGGCCGATAACCGTGGCCGGGTAAGTGATGTAGACCGGTTCGCCCTGTTCCTGCAGTTCACGGACGAAGTGTTCACAGGCAACCTTCGAGCGACCGTAGGCATTGCGCGCGGCACCGGGCGGGGAATCCTCGTTCAGCACCGAGGCCTTCGGATCGAACAGGGCCGTGACACTGGACACATGAATCACCGAGCCGACACCGTGATCCAGCGCCGCGCCGATTACCGTATGCGTACCCTCGACGTTGCTGCGATACACTTGTTCGGCGTCGGCGGGATCGGTAGACACCATGGCGGCCGCATGCACCACTGCATCGCATCCCTCCAGCGCCTTGCGCACGGCCCTGTCGTCGCAAATATCGCCGCGCGTGTAGTGCTCGATGCGCCCTTCCCCGAACAGCGACAGCATCTTGTCGACACTGCGCACCAGCAGGCTGACCTCGTGCCCGGCCCCCAGCAGGGCCAGCGCAGTGTGGTAGCCGACAAAACCCGTACCCCCCGTAACCATTACTCGCATGACCTGCCTCCCGCGCCAACGCCGCAATCCGCTCCGTGAATACACGTCCTGCCCGGCGGCGCACCTGCGCCGCCGGACAACGTGAGTATGGTGGATTGTTGCTGCCGGGCGTTAGTCGGAAGAGACCAGATTGATGGGCCGTTGCGACCGCCGGCGCCGCGGCGGCCGCGGCCGGGATCAGGCGTTCAGGTACTTGTCCAGCGTCTGGTGGAAGTGACGGATGCGCACCTCCTGGTAGTTGCCCAGGGTCACGGCGCCCTTGCGTGACGCTTTCATACCCTTTTGCACCTGCGGCAGGTTGGCACCGTCCTGTTCGAACACGCCGGCCAGGCCGGCGCCCAGCACGTCGGCGGCGTTCTTGAACGGCTCGTCGATACCCAGGCGCACGGTAGCGGCATCTTTCGGCGGCTCTTCCCCCTCGGGGTAGCGCGTCAGCAGGTAGATATCCATGATCGCGCTGTCCACGTCGTCCCCGTTGGGGCGGTGGCGATAGGTGATCACCGTGCCGTAACCGGCCCACGGTGCGAAGTTGGGGAACAGCAGGTAAAGCGTCGAGTCCATCAACTCCGACATGGTGGCGGAATCGCTGAAATCCTCCCCCGCCGCCTCATTCGCCACCGGCAGGTTCAACTCCGCCAGTTTCTCGCGCGCGGTCTGGCCCTCGGCAACCTGCGGGCGCTCATCGCTGCCCGCCAGCTTCATCATGTCGTCCATGGAGTCCTGCTCCGTGAAGCGGTGGGCGTCACTCGGGTTGGGCACACCGTAAGCCGTGATCGTGCGGCTGACGTGGTCGCCCCAGACGTCGTACTGTGAGTTGTCGATGGCCTGGAACGCCAGCAGCTGGGGATGCGTGGCGATGGCGTGGTAGGACTCGATAAAGGCCTCCAGCACGGCCTTCCAGTTGGCGCCGATAACCTTCTCGACGTGGGCCGAGACAAAGCGCTGCTCGTGCTTCCACTGCTGGAAATGCTCGGGGATGATGCCCATGTAGTCCTCGAGTTCGGGGGCGTCATCATCCATGTTGATGAACACCCAGCCACCCCAGGTGGCCACCCTGACCTCGGGCAGCTTGAATTCCTCGGGCGTCACATGGGGGAAATCCCAGTCGCAGGGGGCGCCCTTGAACTCGCCGTC
>JAWVYG010000794.1:0-1891 GCA_033722815.1 Halioglobus sp. | reverse complement strand
TAGGCGCCGATTTCGGGGCCAATTCCCTGACAGGTACTCATGATGGTTACGGCAGGTTGTTTCAGGTCCCTGGCACGTTCCGCGGTAGTGACGATCACCGCTGTTGCACCATCGTTTTCGGGACAACAGTCGTAAAGATGAAATGGGTCTACTATCATCCGCGAATTGTGATAAGTCTCACGCGTGAGCGGTGTGCCGTAGCGGATCGCCCTGGGGTTCAGCTGCGCGTTCGCGTAACAGGCGAGGGAAATGCTTGCGAGCGCGTCCTGCGACACTCCGTGGTCCTGCATCCAGCGCCGGGTGTGCAGTGCGCATTCCTGTGCGGGAGAAATCAGGCCGTACGGGTATCCCCACAGCGTGCCCCGGCTGGTCGCGTACTGGCCCACACTGGCGCCAAGGCGGTAGAACTCTCCCTGCGCGAGCGCACGAAAAACTACCACATAATCTGCAAAGCCACCGCTGACTGCCGCGGCCGCGAGTTGTACAGAGGCGGCAGAGTTGTTACCTCCCCCGGCCCAGGGCGTCGCGGACCAGTTGAGTGAGTCCAGACCGAGGGCCGCGGCGACGCGCAGCGGCGTGTTGCGGTTGTCCATGTAGGAAACCAGGCCGTCAAGCCGGTTGACCGGCAGACCTGCATCCTCGGCCGCCGCATGAATTGACTTGATTGCCAGCTGAAATTCAGAGTGCGGCGATTTTCCATACTTGTAGTACTCGGTTTCGCCTATGCCAACAACCACGGCGCCGTTTTTCATTGGATCATGTCATCACGTTATTCTGATACGCCGGACGATTATGTCATCTTCCTGCTTTAGCATTAGGCGCCTGTCAGAAAAAGAGAATTCACCTTATCTGTCTGTATCCGTGGCCGTGAATGTGTAGCATGTCGTTGGCAGATGAGACTTCGTCAGCAACCTGCCGTTCCCATAGTGGATGATGCAGTGAAACAGAAATGAATTTTGGCTTTACCGAGGAACAGGAATTACTGCGAACCCAGGTTCGTAGATTCCTCAACGAACGCAGCCCTCTCTCGCGCACCCGGGAACTGGCAAAGGGCGATGAGGGCATTTGCCGGGAAACCTGGCAGGAAATGGCTGGACTGGGCTGGCTTGGGCTGACAGTGCCGGAGTCATTTGGGGGCTCTGACCTGTCGTGGATAGATCTCACGGTAGTCCTGGAAGAACTGGGACGCAGTTTACACCCGTCTCCCTATGTGTCGACGACCCTGGCCGCTTGCGCACTGCTGAGACACGGTTCCGATGCCCAGAAAAGCGAGTGGTTGCCGACGATTTCAGATGGCACATGTGTGCCGACGTTAGCACTGTTTGATGCAGCAAATGCTTTTGGTATCGAAGCAATCTCTCTCCAGGCAGAAAGGGATAATGGTGATCTGGTACTTCGTGGCTGCAAGCGATTCGTGGCTGATGCTGCGGCGGCCGATATCTTCCTGGTGGCATTTCGGGACACGGAAGCGCATTTGACGCTGGCCATCGTGCCCGCCACGCAGCCAGGCGTGTCGGTTGTGAATTGCAGCAATCTGGATCGCACCAAGCCGAGTGGCAGCCTGCGGCTGGAGGGTGTCAGAATTGAGGCTGACGCAGTTCTTGGGGATGGACCGATCGGTACGGCCGCCCTGGAGGGTCTTCTCGACCTCGGTGCCCTGGCTGCGAGCGCCGAATCTATAGGCGTGTGTGAAGCCATACTCGAAATGACCACTGAATACGCGAAGCAGCGCGTTCAAGTCGGTTCGCCGATCGGCAGGTACCAGGGTGTAAAGCACCCGCTGGCGGATATTTACGTGGACATCGAGTGCATGAAATCTCTCACCTACTACGCCGCATGGGCCGTGACCAACCGGCGGGACGATGCTGCCCTGGCGGTGTCCAGGGCGAAG
>JAWVYG010000793.1:0-1899 GCA_033722815.1 Halioglobus sp. | reverse complement strand
GTAGCCGTGAAACAGCCCGCTTATGTCAGGGCATGCAACCGGCTGGGGGCAGGATTGGCGGGCCTCGGCGTCGAGCTGCCGGCCCTGCATGCCGATCTGTTGTTGCGCAGGGCGGTGCGCCGCACCGGGCTGGAGGACTTCGGCCCCCATTTCAGTCGCGAGGGCCTGGAGCGCCTGACGGCAGACCTGGCCGAGACCGCGGCGCTGTCCCAGGTCGGGCGCATCGCGGCGCGGTTCAACCTGCTGGATCACCTTTGCGTAAACCTGCGCCTGACGGAGTATCGCGCAGGTCGCCCCGAGGTCGCCGCGCAGGTGCTGGACCGCCCGCTGTTCATCGTCGGGCTGCCCCGCACCGGAACGACAATCCTGTTCGAGCTGATTGCGCAGGACCCGCAGTTCCGCTCGCCCGCCAGCTGGGAGGTTCGCAAGCCGCTGCCGCCGCCCGCGCGGGAGGACTACGACAGCGACGACCGCATCCGTTCCACCGATCGCCTGCTTGGCCTGCTGGAGAAACTGGCCCCCGGTTTCCGCGCCATTCATGCCATCGGTGCGCGCCTGCCGCAGGAGTGTGTCTACCTGCTCGCGTCGAGCTTTCTCAGCGAGCAGTTCGGCTACATGTACAACGTACCGCGCTATCGCAGCTGGCTGCTGCAACAGGACATGTCCGGCGCCTACGCGTGGCACGCGCGGTTCCTGCAGCACCTGCAGGTCGACTGCAGCGCGCGGCACTGGGTGTTGAAGACACCCGCACACCTGGCCTGCCTGCAGTCGCTGGTGGCGCAGTACCCGGACGCGCGCATCGTCTGGACGCACCGGCGACCGCTGGACGCGATCGCCTCGTTCTCCAGCCTGGCGACGACCCTGCGCCGCGGTTTCAGCGACGCGGTCGATCCGCTGGCAGTGGGCGACTACGAGATGTCCCACTATGCACGGGTGGTGGAGATGGGCATGGCGCAGCGCGGCGCGCTGGCGCCGTCGCAGTGCTTCGATGTCGGCTTCGCGGATATCTGCGCCGATCCCCTGGCCGTTGTGCAGGCTGTGTACGCGCACTTCGGCCTGTCGCTGGGCGCCGCCGCCCGTGCCGCCATGGAGCGCTACCTGCAGCGGCGCCCGCGCTACCTCTATGGCGAACACCGCTACAGCTGGGAGCAGTTCGGGCTGCTCCCGGACCGTGAAGCGGAGCTGTACGGGCCCTATCTCGAGCGCTACGGGCAGTGGCTCACCGGCCAGGCCGCTCTGTCCAGGTTCGTCGGCTGAGCCGTGTGCTGTCGCGATACCACTGCGGCGGTTTTCATGGCATAGTGGGTCTCGCAACCTACTGAAATATATATAAAAGTGGGTTTCAGGTTGCGGTGAAATGCCCTTGCGGGCGCTTCCTCCGTCGATATTTTTTACAACGCGCGCGCGGCGCCCGGCCGCTAAATGGAATTATCGTTAGTTATCAAGGGCATGCGCTCATTTGGAACAGTCCTTGCAGGTTTCTCCGCTGGACGTACCGCGGGGCCTTCCCGGTTGTGGAAAAAGCGCACCCGAGTCGTTGGGCTCGGCGCCGGCACTGCTCGGGCCTGACGTTTGCTCGACTGAAAGCGTGAACTCGCGCACAGCGCGTCGGGCAGCAGGCAAGGTCGGTCGAGGGGGAACAGGTTTGCGGTAGCAGGGCGGCAGGACGCCGCTCCCGGTATTGAGTGGTTACCGGTGCAATATAACTGGCGACAGCCATATAAAATGTTAAGTACAAGAGAGGTTTTACCCCATGTTTAGTCTCAAAGGCTCGAAGGCCGCGCTCGTCGCGTGGCTGGGCAGGTGCCTGGCAGGCATCGGCCTGGTCGCCGTGATGGCGGCGCCGGCACTGGCACAGCCCTCGTTTCTCACGTTCGAGAGCGGCCACGTGCGCCCGCT
>JAWVYG010000792.1:0-1907 GCA_033722815.1 Halioglobus sp. | reverse complement strand
CGGCCTTGCGCTTATGTTGTCCAGTGCCGCGCTTGCCGATGACAGGGCCGCTGCGAATTACCAGCCCTGCGCCGCCTGCCACGGCGAGCGGGCGCAGGGTAACCCCGCGCTGGCGGCGCCCGCGCTGGCGGGACAGCGCGCAGCCTACCTCGAGCGGCAGTTGCGTCACTTCAAGGTGGGTATTCGCGGTGCGGATTCGCAGGACGTGCACGGTGCCCAGATGCGCGGCATGATCGCGACCCTGCCGGAGGAGGAGTTCGCCGCGATGGCCGCCTACCTCGCCAGCCTGCCGCCGCCGGTCGCGCAGCCCGCCGAGGGCGCGAACCTCATGAACGGCAACAACTACTACCAGTCGAAATGCGGCGCCTGCCACGGCGGCAGTGCACAGGGCAACGACCGCCTCAACGCACCCGCGCTGGCCTTCCTCGATACGGCCTACATGAAGCGGCAGTATGCGAATTTCCAGCGCGGCCTGCGCGGGACGCACGAGCAGGACAAGTACGGACGCCAGATGAAAATGATGTCCACCACTCTGCCGGGCGACAAGGATCTGGGCGATGTCATCGCGTTCATGCAGACCTTCTCGCAGGAGCGCTAGCCTGCGCCTGACACCGGCGGCACTCGGCCTCGCTCTTGCGCTGGCCGCCACCCTGTGGGTGGGCGCGGCCGCTGCCGGCGGAGAGTTTCGCCTCAGTGCGAACTGTCCGCCCAGCTTCGAATACACCGCCTCGGGGCAGTGCCGGCTGCGGACGCTGTACGAGTTTTACAGCTCCGTACAGGACAAGGGGCTCGGCGGCACCAGGACCTCCCTGCCCGCGCATCGCGACGGCTTTACCCCGCAACAGATCGACCTGGGGCGCTACCTGTTCTTTGATCCGGCCCTGTCCGGCGACGGCAGCATTTCCTGTGCCTCCTGCCACCGCCCGGACAAGGGGCTCAGCGATGGCCTGCCGCGCTCGGTGGGCATCGGCGGCCGGCAGGTGCCGCGTGCGGCGCCCACGCTGTGGAATGTTGCCTTCCTCGACAGTTTCTTCTGGGACGCACGGGCCAGCACGCTCGAGGAGCAGATGCTCGGCCCGCTGTATTCCGCCAAGGAAATGGGCAACAGCGCCGAGAACCTGCTGCGTACCCTGAACGACAACGCCACCTACCGCGCCCTGTTCCGCGAGGCCTTCCCGGGGCGCAGCGCAGCGGCGATAGGCCTGGATGAAGTCTACCTGGCCCTCGCGGCTTTCCAGACCTCCCTGATCTCGCTGAACAGCCGCTACGACCGCTACGCCCACGGTTTCCACGACGCACTGAACGCCAGGGAGATCGAGGGACTGAATATTTTCCGCTCCTTTGTGGCGCGCTGCGCCGAGTGCCACACGCCGCCCCTGTTCACCAACCAGCAGGTCGCGGTGATCGGCGCGCCGGAGCCGCCGGGCCTGCCGCTCGACGTCGGTGCGCAGCAGACCTTCGACGCAGCAAAACTGAAGGCCGGTTTCAAGGTGCCCACCCTGCGCAACATCGCTCGCACCGCACCCTACATGCACTCGGGATTGTTCGACAACCTGCGCGATACCGCTGAGTTTTACAACAAGGGCAGGGGGCACGCGGTGCCCGAGGGTGTTGACCTGCACCTGCACTGGCACATAACCTCGCCGGACCTGACCGACTATGAGCTGGATCGCCTGGTGGATTTTCTCGGCACCCTCACCGACGAGACGCTGCTGCCACGCACGCCGGCGCGGGTGCCGTCGGGCTTGACGCCGATTGATCACCCGGCAAAATCACACATCGCAACGACAACTGCAGATTCAGGAGATTCGTCATGAATGGAGGAAAAGTTCTGGCCGTCGTGCTGGCCGCAGCCGGGTTCGCCCTGGGCCTGTACCTGGGTAACTCCACTGACGACGGGCCGATGG
>JAWVYG010000791.1:0-1921 GCA_033722815.1 Halioglobus sp. | reverse complement strand
GTAACGATCGCCGAATCCTGGCCGGACAGGGCGTTCAACAGGCTGGACTTGCCCGCGTTGGGTTTGCCCGCGATCACGATTTTCATCCCGTCGCGCAGCAGGCTGCCCTGCCGCGCCTGGTCGAACACACGATCGAAGTGCGCCGCGATGGCGTCGAGTTGTTCACAGACGCGGCCCTCGGCGAGGAAGTCGATTTCCTCCTCGGGAAAGTCGATGGCCGCTTCGATGTAGACACGCAGTTCGGTGACGGCGCTGACGAGTTCCTCGACGCGGCGCGAGAACGCACCTTCCAGGGAGCGTGTCGCGCTCAGGGCGGCCGCCTCGGTGGAACTGCTGATGAGGTCCGCTATGGCCTCCGCCTGGGCCAGGTCGATTTTATCGTTGAGAAATGCCCGCTCGGAGAATTCCCCCGGCCGCGCCAGGCGCGCTCCTTCACGGCACAGTTCGCGCAGCAGCATGTCGAGAATGACCGGCCCGCCGTGCGCCTGTAGTTCCACCACGTCCTCTCCGGTAAACGACGCGGGGCCCGGGAAATACAGGCACACGCCGCTGTCGATCACGTCGCCCTGCCGCGCGAAGCGACAGAAGTGGGCGTGCCGTGGTTGCAGGTCTTTGCCGCAAATGCGTTGCGCTATCGCGAGTGAGTCCGGGCCGGAGAGGCGCAGGATACCGATGCCGCCCTGGCCCGCGGCGGTGGCGATGGCGGCGATGGTATCAGGTGCAGAATTCAACGGGCTTCAGGCGGCGCCCAGGTTCAGGCTTTCTCGCCGGCCTTTTCGATCTGGCGGGTAATCACCCACTGTTGGGCCATGGACAGCAGGTTGTTGACCAGCCAGTACAGCACCAGGCCCGAGGGGAACCACAGGAAGAAGAACGTGAACACGATCGGCATCCACTGCATGATCTTGGCCTGCATGGGATCAGGCGGCGGGGGATTGAGTTTCTGCATGAACCACATGCTGGCGCCCATCAACAGCGGCAGCACGAAGTAGGGGTCCATGACGGAGAGGTCGCGTATCCACAGCGCGAAAGGCGCGTGGCGCAGTTCCACGCTTTCCATGAGCATCCAGTACAGGCCGATGAAAACCGGCATCTGTACGAGGATCGGCAGGCAGCCGCCCATCGGGTTGATCTTCTCTTTCTTGTACAGGTCCATCATGGCCTGGGATTGCTTCTGCTTGTCCTCGGCGTACTCCTCGCGAATCGCGACCAGCTGTGGCTGCACCCGGCGCATATTGGCCATGGACCGGTAGCTGGTGGCGGACAGCTTGAAGAAAACGGCCTTGACCAGGACGGTAAGCAGGATGATCGCCACGCCCCAGTTCCCGACCAGGTTGTAGAACATATTCAGGAACCAGAACAACGGCTGCGCGACCCACCAGAGCCAGCCGTAATCGACGCTGAGATCCAGGTAGGGCGAGATCTCCTTCAGGCGATACTGGTCTTTCGGCCCGGCGTAGAAGCCTGCGCCGACCTGGCCCGCGTTGCCGGGGTCGAGGCTGAGTGCCGGGCTGGTGAACTCGGCGATGTTGAACCCGCTGCGGGTCTTGCGTGCGCTGTAGTTGTGGTTCTGCTGCTGGTTGGGGACCCAGGCACTCAGGAAATAGTGCTGGATCATGGCGATCCAGCCGCCCGGGAGCTGCGCTTTGAACGACTCGTCCGCGAGGTCCTCGAAAGTGAACTTGGTGAAGCGATCATCGGGCTGGGTGGTGGCGACGCCGAGGAAAGGCTGCATCCCCATGGCCGAGGATTCCTGCGACGGGGGCGGCCCGCTCTGGCGCTTGATCTGGCCGAAGAGGTTACCCTGCCAGCGCTGCTCGCTCTGGTTGTCCACCAGGTAATCGATATCGACCAGGTAGTCGCCGCGGCGCAGGGTGAAGCGCTTGGTGATCGTCACCACGTCGTTGCCGCGCCACTTAAG
>JAWVYG010000790.1:0-1927 GCA_033722815.1 Halioglobus sp. | reverse complement strand
CAGCGTGACGCCCAGTCGCTTGACGTAACTGATGTCGGTGTCCGTCAGCCCGGACAGTTTGCTGGAGCGGTACAGTTTGCCCCACTTGAGCCTGCGCCCCTCGTCTGCCTCGTAACCGCCGAGATCGCGAAAGTTGCTGGCACCCTCCAGCGCCAGCTTGCGTTCTGCGAGTATGACGCCGTCGCCGCGTTCGGATTCCAGGTAGAAGTAGTGCCGCACGGCCTTGTCCGGGTTGCGTACCACCACCCGCTCGGCGGTGGTTTGCGCCACCGGCGTGCCCGGGTCATCGCTGTCGTAATAGCGCTGTGGATCCTCCGACATGTAGACGTTCACGCGCTGTCCCGGATGAAAACTGTGCCAGGTGACAACGTAATCCTGCGCATCGTTGCGCTCCACATGGCAGGCAGTCAGGTCAAACATGGTCAGGCCTGCAGTGCCGCGCCGTGCACCGAGCCCTCGGCCAGCGACAGCAGTTCGGGCAGCAGTTGTTCGACGCGCAGCATGATGGGCAGAACGAGGTCGATCTGCGCCCGGGCGCCCGCACGTTGGTCGGCGCTGACAGCCATGACCTCGCGGCCCACGTTGTAGACCAGCCAGTCCAGCCAGTCGCCGAGGATGGCCAGCAGCGCCGGCTCCAGGAACCTTTGCTCGATCACGCCACCCGCGTTTTCGTACTCCAGCAGGAAGCGCTGGAAGAGGCGGCGATCGAATTGCCCCGTGATGCCGCTCCAGTCCATGGCTTCCAGCAGTGCCTCGCAGGTCGGGTTCACCCAGCGCGCTGACTCCCAGTCGATGAGCACTGGCCGCAGGTGCTCGTCCCACAGTGTGTTTTTCTGGTCCAGGTCACCGTGGCTGACGACAAGGCGAGCGCGCAGCAGCGGCAGGGCCTGCGCCTGCCGTCGGGCGATATCGAGGAAGTGTGGCAGGTGCCTGTAGAGCGTCGCATCGGGCGACCTGTCCGTTGCCAGCGCGACCAGCTCTTCGATTTTCGCGCCATCCACGAGGTTATCGAGGGGCTTCTCGAGCCCCGCAACATCGATGTCGGCGGTGTGTATCCTTGCCAGGAGTCGGGCAACGGCCAGTGCGTGATCAGTGGATATCCTGCCGCGCTCTATGGCGAGGGCGTTTGTCCACGGGTAGACAAGGTACGCGCTGTCGTCGATCAATTGCAGGTGGTCGCCGCCCCTGCGCAGTGCGTAGACCGCGCCGATACCCTGCGCGGCAAACTGCTCCGCAACCTCTTCCGTCGCATTGAAGTGCCGCAGCACGGTGGGATCTGACAGGTCCGTATCCGGCGCGAGCTGTTTGACCGCGAACACACCGCGCTCGGCGACCAGCCGCCATACCCGGTGGTGAAAGCCGCCGCTGACCGGCGTAACGGCATCGCCTGCGTCGCCCAGTTGCAACAGCTCGCACAGTGACCGGATATGCCCGGGATTGTCACGCAGTGGTATGAACATCTCAAAGACCCCGCCGCGGCAGGCAGCGGGAAGCGACTCCTTACACCGAACCTCTCCTGTAATGATAAACCAGTGGAGAACAGTCGGTATGATCTGCGTCA
The DNA here is from genome assembly GCA_033722815.1 of Halioglobus sp. GTDB lineage: Bacteria > Pseudomonadota > Gammaproteobacteria > Pseudomonadales > Halieaceae > Marimicrobium. Next base: position 366 of record JAWVYG010000790.1, on the reverse strand, counting down.
GGAGTTATTCCCGCGAGGCAAGTGGTTTTGCGGGGTCTGCGCGGGGTGTCGCGTCTTCCCGGTCCTGTGCAAACAGGGCCGGCACCTGGAGGAAACACACGAAGACGGTGGCAGGCGCAATGTGCAGCAGGGCCCTGTTCACGGCGGCGAAGTTCAGCGCCTGTGAGTAGTAGCCGGTAAAGGCGAACACGCCGTAAACCAACGCGAGCCCTGCGATAACGGCCAGCAGGGCAGTGCCGGGCCAGCGCCGTTGTGATCGGTGCGGCAGGCTGCCCAGCAGCACGGCGGTACACAGGTAGGCAAGCAGGTGCCAGTTGGTCATGAAGAAGAAGCTTTGCAGGAAGGCGCCTTCCACCGCGTGATACT
>JAWVYG010000789.1:0-1934 GCA_033722815.1 Halioglobus sp. | reverse complement strand
TCTTCGGGTTCGTCGTAGAAGTAGTTCTCGAACAGGAACATCAAGACGTCGAGCACGTTTTCCTTCATACCTGGTTCTCTGTTGTGTTTCGGCTGGCCGCGTTCCCGCCGGACGGCCCGCCATTCCTCTCCAACCGGAGACCCCAGCATGAAACAACTCGGTCTTCGCGTCAAATCAGCCAACGCACACTGCCGGACCACGGTCAGATACGGGATACGGGACTGTCTAGATTGGGTTTCCCTCCCCTTTATTCAAACCGGCCCGAAAACGCTTATTTCCTGCAATAGGTGGAACCCGCTTCGCCCTGTATCAGGCCCCGAAGTTCCAGCATCAGCAGCATGGAAGACACCTCCCGAACTCCGAGCCCGCTCTCGTGAACGAGCTCGTCAACCGGCTTCGGATCGAAGGAAAGCACGCCCCAGAGCCGCTGGTACTCGGGGTCATCCAGCAACTCGGCGCTGCGCTTGGCAGGCTGCGATGCTGCGGGTTTTTCCAGCGCCTTTTGCAGCTCACCGGCGAGGTCTCCCGCCAACGGAGCCAGGGCCTCGAGGATTTCATGCGTGTTCTCGACCAGCCGGGCGCCCTGTTTGATCAGGCGATGGCAACCCTTGACCATCGGGTTGTGCAGTGAGCCCGGGAGGGCGAACACCTCTTTGCCCTGTTCCGCTGCCTGCCGCGCAGTGATCAGCGAGCCGCTGTTCAGTCCTGCCTCCACCACGAGCACACCGAGGCTGAGTCCGGCAATGATGCGGTTGCGCGAGGGGAAGTGGGACCTTCGCGCCGGCGTATCGGGCGGGAATTCACTGACCAGGGCACCGGCCTGGACGATTCGCTCGGCCAGCGGTGCACTGCTGGCCGGATAGACCCTGTCCAGCCCGGTACCGGTCACCGCGATCGTCACACCCGCCGCATCCACCGCGGGCTGGTGTGCGGCTGCATCGATACCGCTGGCGAGGCCGCTGACCACGGCAATACCGAGCCGGGCGATTTCAGCACTGAAGGAACGCGCATGGCCGAGACCGCCGGCAGTTGGGTTACGGCTGCCGATGATGGCCAGCTGCGGTTGCCAGAGCGCATCCGCATCGCCTTCCACGAACAGGGCGGCCGGGGGCGATCCGATCCTGCGCAGCAGCGCCGGGTAGCGCTCGTCATTCCAGGTCACGAGGTTACGCGTTTCACCCCCTAGCCACGAGAGGTCCGCCTCCAGGCGTTTCTCATCCGGCGCAACCAGGGCGTTGATACTGTCTGCTTCCAGGCCCAGCCGAGCGGGTTGCCGGGCCGCGACAGCAAGAACCTCCCGTGCGCCGCCGAATTGCTCGACCAGTCCGATCAAACGGTTGCCGCCGAGCCCCGGGGCGCGGATGAGTATCAGCCAGGCATGTGCTCGATCCGAAATATTCTTGCTCCAACGAAAAAGGGGTGCGAAACCGCACCCCTCGAAAAAGCGTATCGGGTTTACCGGTTCAGAGCGTCTCGTCCGGGTGGCGCAGGATGTCGAACTCATGCACCAGTCGGGCACCGGCCATGACCATCGCGTAACTCACCTCGTCAAACACCCTGATCACCATAATGTGCGCGTTGTACTCGGCAGGCAAGGTCACTTTGTCGCCATCCCATGTACTCATATCTGCCATGGTTCCCTTGGGATATCTGATCTCGTCTCGAATGCGCTCACCCGCGGTAAATGCGGAAAACACATGTCCGACTTCCACGCCCTGGCGGGCGCCGCCGGAAATGGAAACCATCTGCAGCTGCCCGACGCCCACATTCCCGCCTTCGACCGCCATGACCCTCATGTCTTCGGGCATCGGCTCCATCGCGTGCGGCATGAACTGGGCATCCCAGGCGTAGTCATCGACCGGCAGTACGAAATCGCCTTCCTTGACTTCGCGCTGACCGCCGATGATCTCCAGGATGGCAGGGTCACCGTTCTT
>JAWVYG010000788.1:0-1945 GCA_033722815.1 Halioglobus sp. | reverse complement strand
GGGACCGTCGATAAATGCCGCCAGCACGCCGCAGCTGTACCCGCCGTTGCCGGACGCGGGCGGACCGTTGAAACGCGACGGGATCGTAACCTGCTTCTGCATACCGGGACTCCTGCACCTGCGTGCCCGGAGTCTAGGGCACCTCTGAACAATGTCAATTGTGCTCAGAGGTTTCCTGGCACGCCAGTGTCTAGAGCGCGGCGGCGATCTCCCGCCGCAGCTCCGCCAGCAGCGCCACGTCGGGCTGGTAGATGACCGGCGAGATACGATCGACCTTGGCGCTGTAGCGCGCGGCTATCTTTTGCGCCACCTCGGTCGGCGTCCCCACAACGGCAAAGGTATTGAGGATATCGTCGTCGATCAGCTGCGCCAGCTCCACCCACTTGCCCTGTTTGGTGAGGGCGTTGGCCTCCGCCTGCAGTCCTTCCCAACCGTGGCACGCAAGGACAGGCAGGTAGGCCGGTGTCGACGCGTAGAACGCGATCTGGTTGCGCGCCGAGGCGATCGCCGCCTCCATGCCCTGCTCGTCCAGTCCGGTGGCGGTGATGACCTGGGCGGAGACGCAGTAATCCGCGCGCTGCTTGCCGGCCTTGTCCAGCCCCCGCTGCACGGCGGCCAGGGACAACTGGTCCATGGAATCGCCGGTGTTGAACGGGTGCATGAAGTAGCCATCGCCCACCTCGGCGGCGACCTCGGTCATCACCGGGCCGACACCGGCTATAAAGATTTTCGGCACGCCGTATTCGTTCGGTTGCGGGCTGAAGATGGGCGACATCAGCGTGTGCTGGTAGAACTCGCCCTCGAACTTCAGCTTGTCGCCCGTCTGCCAGCAGTCCCAGATGGTCTTGATCGCCAGCACCATCTCGCGCATGCGCGAGGCGGGCTTGCTCCAGGGCATGGAGAAGCGTCGCTCGATATGCGCCTTCACCTGCGCCCCCAGCCCGAGAATGAAGCGACCGCCGGAGAGGTTCTGCAGGTCGTTGCCCAGGTAGGCGAGGCTCATGGGATTGCGCGCAAAGGCCACCGCGATCGAGGTCATCAGCTCCATCTTCCGCGTGCTCATCGCCGCCGCCGCGACGGAGATGAACGGGTCCGACTGGCCCTCGAAGGTATAGGCGCCGTCGAAGCCGGCCTCCTCGAGTTCGGTGGCCATGGCGCCGACACGCACCGGGTCGAACATCAGCGAGCTGTCAATTTTCATCCGGGCATTCTCCTGGCGGGCAATACAGGCATGGAAAGTATCTATTCTTATACTGTTGATATACACATTCCAAACGGACAGTATACGCTGTCATCTGCGCTCAGCAGCGATCGCAAACCCTCCCGATTCCGACATTGTCCGCGCCGCGGGATCGGGCAAACTGCGGCTTCCCTGGAGAGACCAACGATGAGCTACAACTACGACCCGGAACTTGCCGCCGCCCTCGAATTCCTGCCCGAGGGCGGACTCGACCTCACCAACCCGGAGGAGACCCGCGCCGGGTTCCTCGAGATGATCGGTGAAATGAACGCGTCGCTGGACCACAGTGGCGTTGCCAGCGAAGACCGCAACATCCCCGGCCCGGAAGGCGCGCCGGACGTACCGGTGCGCATCTACCGGCCCGACGGGCAGGCCGCCACCGTCCCCGCTATCCTGCACATCCACGGCGGCGGCTTCGTGGTCGGCAACCTCGACAGCGAACTGGGCAGCTGTCTCACGCTGTGCCGCGAGCTGGGCGTGGTCGTCGTCTCGGTGGACTACCGCCTGTCGCCCGAAACGCCGTTCCCCGGCGGACTGGAGGACTGCTACGCGGCGCTGACCTGGATGCACGACAACGCGGCGCAGCTCAACATCGATCCCGCACGCGTCGCGGTGCTCGGCATGAGCGCCGGCGGCGGGCTCAGCGCGGCGACCGCCTTGCTGGCCCGCGATCGCGGCGGCCCGCCGATCTGCTTCCAGTACCTG
>JAWVYG010000787.1:0-1947 GCA_033722815.1 Halioglobus sp. | reverse complement strand
GGGACGAGGTATTGCAAATGGATTCCAGCCACGAAAACGCAAGGCTTTACCGCGCGCAGGCGGTAGAGTTAAAGAAGAAACTGAGTAATCTTCTTTGAACGATTCCATGAATTCAGGTGACGGCCCCGGCGGGTCCTTCCTGCGCGAGCTGAAGCGCCGCAGGGTGGTGCGCACCTGTATCTACTACGTCATCGTCTGCTGGGTCGCGCTGCAGGTGGGCGATATCGTGTTTCCCGCCCTGGGGTTGGACGACGACCAGGCCTCGCGCGTGCTGCTCATCGTGGCGGTACTCGGTTTCCCGGTGACCTTTATCTTTGCCTGGTATTTCCAGCTGACTCCCCGCGGCGTGGTTCGAACCACCTCCTTCGTCGAGCGGCGGGTGCTGCGCAACATGTCGCCAATCAATGACAGGCGGCATGCCAAGGTCGCCACTTACTTCCAGCGCGAACGGGATGACACGGAGTTCAACTGGGTCATCTCCGCGGAGACAGGGCCGCTCACGGGCCTGAGTTACGGCATCGTCGAGTCGGTTGAACTGGGACGGTCCCTGGACTGCGATATCGCGGTGGTGAGCCCCCATGTTTCGCGCCACCATGCGCGCCTGGAGCTCGAGGGTGACAACCTGGTCGTGGAAGACCTCGGGTCCTCCAACGGTACCGTGGTCAACGGCAAGACCATCGAGGGGCGACACACGTTGCACCACGAGGACGAGCTGCGCCTGCACGACGTCATTTTCCGCGTCACGGAAAGTTACTCCGGTTCGCGGCAGGAGCAGGATACGATGAACCAGACCACCTTCATCGAGAACACCCAGAGCGCCCCGGATCCCTCCGATCCCGAGCCGGGCACGCCGGACAGGGAGTAGACCTGCCGCGCCACGCGGCGACGGCTAGGGCGGTGCCGAGATTTTCCTCAGGTTGCGCTGTAAAGTCTGCGCCTGCGTTAGCTTGCGTTTCGCGTTCGTGTTGTAGGGATTGAATGCCAGCGACTTCTCCAGGGCGCCCACCGCCGCGTCCAGGTCACTTTTGATCAGCCGCGACCCCTCCTGGTACCACCGAGTGCTCAGGGAACGGCGCAGTGCGGCGGAGCGCTCCAGCAGCGGGTCGGACTGCACGGGCATGACCATGATCGCCGCAAGCAGGTGCTGCAGCGCTTCCTCCTCCTGCCCCCGGGCCTCGGCCTGATTGGCCAATGCGACTCTCGCACTGCGCAGGATTTCGCCCTGGCGCGGGTTGGCGCCGGCGTCGATGCCGGCCTCCAGCGCGACGATGGCGGCGTGGTCGCCTTTCCGTGCCAGCGCCTCGAGCGTCGACGTCGTGTCCCTGCCGCCACTCGTCGCCGCCGGCGCGGGAGTCGGGGTGGCATACCTTTGCGGGGCCAGCCTGGCGCGCTGCGCCCTGGCTCGCGCCGTGGCGCTTTCGCGCAGCCTGCGCAGTGCCTCGTCGTGTCCCGGTTGCAGCGCGAGAATGCGCAGCATGTAGTCGTCACCGCGACGCGTATTGCCGGCGCTGTAGGCGCGCCTCCCCCGGCGCAGGTTGCCCGTTACCGCCTTGTCGATGGCGATTACCAGGTCGTTGATGGCGGCGCTCGCCGCGGCGTCGGCACCCAGGGGTTCGATACTGCGCCATACGGCGAGGGATTCGGCAAGCCTGCCCTGGTCGCGCAGCGCGGACGCGACGCGTTTCTGCTGCTCGACGAAGCGCTGTACAGCCGCCTCCTCGCCGGGCTGCACGGCACAGCCGGTGGCGAGCAGGCTGAGCAGCGCGAAGAGTGAGAAGCGGTGGATCATTGCAGGTCTTTGTTGCGGAACACGCGCAGCAGCTTGCGGAAATCGGCGAGACTGTGGCTGTCGTAGATCATCGTCCGGTGCAACAGATACGGGCTCGCATAGCTGGTGACATCGCCGCGCGTGACGGTGGCCGCCAGTTCGATCCCGTGCTGCCGCGC
>JAWVYG010000786.1:0-1951 GCA_033722815.1 Halioglobus sp. | reverse complement strand
GCTCGTGCAGGTTTGAAGCGGAGCAGGGTATGTCTTTCAGGGCCAGCATAGCCGCAGCGCTCGTCGCTTTCTGGGCCACCACGGCGCCGGCGCTCGCGGCGCCGGATATCGCCGTCGAGGGCCTGTTGCCCAATGCCGCGGTGATCAGCGTGGGCGGCGAGCGCAAGATGCTGCGCCCGGGCAACAGCCACCGCGGCGTCAAGCTGCTGGCTGTCGGGGCGACGACCGCGACGCTGGAAATCGACGGGCGCAGGGTCGAGCTGGGCCTGTCGCAGCACGTCGGCACCCGCTACGAGGAGCCTGTGGAGATCGTGGTCACCATCCCGCGGGGCGCCAATATGCGCTACGAGACCAATGCCATGATCAATGGGCGGCAGATCATGGCGATCGTCGATACCGGCGCAACCAGTGTCGCGATGAGCCAGCGCCATGCCGATGCGCTGGGAATAGACTACTTCAACGGCAGGCCGTCCCAGGCACAGACAGCCAGTGGTATGGTCAATGCCAGGGTGGTGCAGCTGGACTCGGTCAGTATCGGCGGTATTCGCGTCAACAGCGTCCCCGGAATGGTGCTGGAAGGCGACTTTCCGCGCGTCGTATTGCTGGGTATGACCTGGCTGCAACACGTCACCTTTACCGAAAAAGACGGCCTGATGACCCTGTCCAGGCCGCAATAGGCCCCTCGCGCCGCTTCCTTCAATGCTGGTAGAATGTGCGGCCTTTTCGCAGCGGATAAACCTGTGTCAGTACGCTACGTAGAATCCTCCCGCCTGCCCACCCAGTGGGGCGAGTTCGACGTGCACGGCTTCGAGGATCCCGAGTCCGGCAAGGAGCACGTGGTCCTCACCATGGGCGACGTCAATGATGGCGAGCCTGTGCTGGCGCGAATCCACTCCGAGTGCCTCACTGGCGATGCCCTTGGCAGCATGCGCTGTGACTGCGGCAACCAGCTGCAGGCAGCGTTGCGGGCGATCGCCGACGCGGGGCGGGGCGCCCTGTTCTACCTGCGCCAGGAGGGGCGCGGTATCGGCCTGCTGAACAAGATCAAGGCGTACAAGCTGCAGGACGCTGGAGCGGATACGGTCGAGGCCAACGAGCAACTCGGCTTCGGAGCTGACATGCGCGACTACAGCATTCTCGCTCCCATGATCGAGCACCTGGGCGTGAAGTCGGTACGCCTGTTGACCAACAACCCGCGCAAGGTCAAGGCGCTCGAGGAGCTGGGTGTGGAAGTCGCTGAACGCATCTCCCTGCACCCCGACAGCAATCCGCACAACGAGAAGTACCTGCGCACGAAGGCGGGCAAGCTCGGGCATATGTTCGAGGACGAGCGCTAGCGGCCCGAATCCCGCGCCCGTCGCCGTCCCCGGTATTTACCGCTCCCGGTCGGCTGCGCTATCGCTCAGTGGTCGCGCGCCACGATGTAGCGTGCGAGCCGCCGCAGATCCTCGGCTGAATCGCCGAACGCCTGCAGGTTATCGATCGCGCTTTGCAAGAGTTCGCCCGCCTCCTTCCTGGCGCCGTCCAGGCCCAGCAGTTTCACGTAGGTCGGTTTATTGGCTTCGCCGTCCTTGCCACCCGTCTTACCGAGTGTCGCGGTATCGCCCGTGACGTCGAGGATGTCGTCCTTCACCTGGAAGGCCAGCCCGATGTCGCGCCCGTAGCCGTCCAGCGCCTGCAACTGCGCCCGGGAGCCATTGGCGGCGATCCCGCCCAGCACAACCGCGGCCCTGATCAGCGCGCCGGTTTTCATTGCGTGCATGGCCTGTAACGCCCCGTGCGCCAGGTCCGAGTCCGTGGCCTGGATGTCCACGTACTGGCCACCCACCATACCGCCGCCGCCCGCCGCGCGGGCCAGTTCCGCCACCATCGCAATCTTCTGGGCGTCGTCGAGGCCCGGCGCCTCGGCGAGCAGCTGGAAGGCCAGCGCCTGCAGTCCGTCACCGGCCAG
>JAWVYG010000785.1:0-1963 GCA_033722815.1 Halioglobus sp. | reverse complement strand
TTGCGATGGGAAACCTGATGGCGATGCTTCCGGCCGGCGCAGCCAGATGGGAGGCGATCCGCGATGACGTTGCGCGAAGTGCCATGCGGCATCTGTGGGACGAGCAGAACCAGAAGTTTATTCCCCACCTGTATCTGGAGGGCTCGCCATACCCCGAAGACTTTGACGAGAACGCGATCTACTACCATGGCGGCACGGCGGTGGCCATCGAGGCGGGCTTGCTCAGCAGGTCGCAGGTAAAGGCCTCGCTGGACAAGATGGTGGCGAACGTCAACGCCTCGGGGGCTGCTTCCATCGGCCTGACCCTCTACCCCGTGTATCCGAAATGGGCATTCAGGAATCCGCAGATGCGGCCCTGGAACTACCAGAATGGCGGCGACTGGAGCTGGTTTGGCGGACGCATGGTCCAACAGCTGGTGCGACATGGCTTTGTTCGCGATGCGTATGAACAGTTGCTTCCGATGACGGCGCGGGTGGTACACAACGACGGCTTCTATGAATGGTATACGAGGGATAATAAACCCCGGGGTTCCGGTACCTTTCGCGGCTCGGCGGGCGTGCTGTACAAGGCAATCCTCATGCTTGAAGAGTGGGCCACCCGGCAAACTGCCGCGAGCGCAGTACCGCTGGCAGACTCCCAGCCCTGAACGGTACCGGTAAAGCGCCGGCGGCATGAACGGGAATCGATGCCCGGCTGGCTTCGTCTACAATAGGACGCTATGGCGAGCGAAGAGAAACCTCAGCGGGAGCCCGCAACCCATCTGGTAATCGTCCCGCACACACACTGGGATCGCGAGTGGTATCGACCGTTCGAGACCTTCAGGCACCGCCTGGTGCACCTGGTGGACACGCTGCTCGATATTCTCGAGAGCGATCCCGCATTCCTGTTTCACTTCGATGGCCAGACCATCGTGCTGGATGATTACCTCGCGATCCGGCCACAGAACGAGGACAGGCTGCGCAGGCAACTGCAGTCGGGCCGCATCAGGATTGGCCCCTGGCGAGTGCTGCCTGACCAGTTTCTCGTTTCCGGGGAAAGCCTTATCCGCAACCTGCAGCAGGGCCACGCGGATTGCGCACGCTGGGGCGTGCAGCCCAGTGCCGTGGGCTACGCCCCGGACATGTTCGGCCATGCTGCGGCAACGCCGCAGGTGTTCGCCGGGTTCGGTATCGACTGCGCGGTAGTGTGGCGGGGCGTCGGCCCCGACGTGCGGGACACACGCTTCATGTGGCAGGGCGCAGACGGCAGCAGGTTGTTCACGATCTACCTGGCCGACAGTTACAGCAATGGCGCCAACCTGCCGACGAACGGCGACGCGCTCATGGCACGACTCGACGAGATTCGCGCCGCCCAACGGGATTTCTGTCACATACCCCCGCTGCTGATCATGAACGGCAGCGATCACCTGGAACCGCAGCCCGCGATACCTGCCCTCATGGATGCCGTAGTGGCGCGCCGGCCCGACTGGACATGGGAGCTGGCCAGCATCGAATCTTTCGTGGAAATGGCGCGCGGGCACGCGGGTGACCTGCCGCTGCACGTCGGTGAATTGCGTCACCCCTGGCGGGCGAATATCCTGCCGGGGGTTACCAGCGTGCGCAGCTACCAGAAGCAGGCCGACTTCATGGCCAGCCGCCTGCTGGAAAAGTACGTCGAACCGCTCACGGCGTGGGCGCAGCAGCTGGGCGGCGACCGCGGCAACGCGGATTTTACAGCCTACGCCTGGCGCCTGCTGACAGAGAACCATCCCCACGACAGCATCTGCGGCTGCAGTGTCGACGCGGTTCACGACGAGATGGACACGCGTTACGAAAAAGTCATGCAGCTGGGGCTCACCCTGCAGAACGACGCCATCTCGCAGCTCGCCGAAGCACTGGATGCCGCATCGCTGGCGACAGGTTTCGAACAGGCGCTGGTGACCTATACCGCGGCGCGGCCAGCCCTGCAGTTACTGGACACGGC
>JAWVYG010000784.1:0-1969 GCA_033722815.1 Halioglobus sp. | reverse complement strand
GCCAGGCTGTGGTGCAGCCACCAGCGGCTCGCGCCACCGTCGGCCCATTCCCCCGCGGTGTCATCGTCCAGAATGTAGCAGGCGACCAGCGGGCGGCCCGTCGCCGCGGCCGCGCTGAGGCCGGGCAGGTCCTCGCAGCGCAGGTCGCGGCGAAACCAGTAGAGGAGGGGTGTGTCGTCGGTTGCTTTGGTCATACCTTCTGTACGAGTGAGCGGGTGAACCGGCTCAGTCTCCGTCAACTGTCAAGGTTTTGTACAGCAGGTCTCCCCGAATGGTCAATCCGTGACCAGTGGCGGGGCGTACCTCGACAAAACCGCCACAAACGAGGAGAACAACCATGACAAGACTGTTTCGGATGGGCGCAGCCATCCTGCTGCTGCCACTCGTGGTCGCCTGTAGCGACAACGACAACAACAACGATGACGACGAGATGATGATGCCGGAGCCTGAGCCGATGGCCGCGCCGGCTGAGCTGCGTGTGACACATGCTTCCAACAATTCGCCGGACGTCAACGTGTACGTCAACGGCGAGCGCGCTCTGGAGAACGTCGCATTCAAAAACACCTCCGGGCTGATAGAACTCGATGCCGGCACGTACGAGGTCGAGGTACGCGGCATACTGCCCGACGGCTCGGAGACCACGGTCATAGGCCCCGTGGACCTGTCCTTCAACGAAGGCGAGCGTACCGATGTGTTCGCCATCGGCGACCTGGCCAATATCCAGGCAAATCTCCTCGACCCGGTAGCGATAGAAGAAGGGGTTAGCGACGTGCGCATTTCCGCACTGCACGCGGCCTTCGACGTCGGCACGGTGGACATCTACGTGACGCCGCCCGGCGCCGACCTCATGGCCTTCGAGCCCATCACCGCCGCCTTCGGCGACTCGGCGGGCCCTGTCTCGCTGGAGCCGGATACCGAGTACCAGGTGCGCATTGCGCCCCAGGGCAGCATGACGCCGGTCTATACCAGTCCCGCGACGACGTTCTCCGCAGGTACGGAACTGGTGCTGGCGGCCGTGCCCAACACCTACAGGGTGGGGTCCAGCCCCGTCACCCTGCTGGGTGTCGCTGCCGAAGGGTCGTTCGACGTCCTGGACGAGGACATGGGCGCCCGTGTGCTGGTGATGCACAATTCATTCGACACGCCGGCGGTCGACCTGCTGGTGGACGGCTCGGAAGTGGAAGACAAGCTGGAGTTCGGGAACTCGGCAATTATCGAGGCTCCTGCGGGCACCTACAACTTCGTGGTAGCCGCAGATATCGACAACAACATTGCGCCGATCGATTTGGACCTGACCCTCGAAGCGGGGTGGAGTTATGCCGCCTTCGCGGTGGGGTCCTTCGGCGACAGCTCGGTCGAAGCCATCCTGTTCAATGACGACAGGCGCCAGATTGCCACCGCCGCCAGGCTCGAGGTGATCCACGGCTCCTATAACGTGGCCGCGACCCTCCCCGTCGACGTCTACCTCACGAGCGACGGCGTGATCGCGGACGCGGAGCCGGCGATTGCTGGCCTGGCCTACAAGGAATCCTCCGGCCAGCTGCAGGTGACTCCCGGCGACTACTGGGTGACAGTCACGGTAGCCGGTGACAAGGCGACGGTAGCATTCGATTCGGGCGGCACCCTGGCGTTGGACGCAGAGACCAACTACAAGGTGGTTGCGCGGGACCCGTCTGCATCGGAAGTCGGCATGCCGCTGATCCTGGTGTCGATCCTGGAGGATTGAGGCCGCTGGCGGCGGGTCGCAATAAAGTGTGATCCGCCGCCATCCGATCCCCGTATGTATTTATGAAGTGACACTCAGGGTTGCAAACCTGGAAACCCACTTCCCCCTACCCATCCAGGTATCTGCCCCCGGTATCCACCGGGGGTTTTTTTTTGGCTGCCAATTGTGCGTTCCCGGCTTACACTGTCGCACAGCCAGTGCGGGAGGAGGGACGACATGGCAGCGGTCTACAAGGGTCAGTGG
>JAWVYG010000783.1:0-1981 GCA_033722815.1 Halioglobus sp. | reverse complement strand
TGGGGCTGGACAAGGGAGACGATGAGGCCGTGGGCCTGCGCCTGCTGGAGAAGCTGCTGGCCTACCGCGTGTTCCCCGATGACCAGGGACGCATGAATCGCAGCGTGGCCGACATCGACGGTGGCGTCCTGCTGGTATCGCAGTTCACGCTGTCCGCCGATACCGGCAAGGGCCTGCGGCCGAGCTTCTCCTCGGCCATGCCACCGGCGGATGCGCAGCGCCTGTATGCCCACGTGCTGGATAGCCTGCGGCGCATGCACGGCAGCGTTGCCGCCGGGGAGTTCGGTGCGGATATGCAGGTGAGCCTGGTCAACGACGGCCCGGTCACCTTCCTGTTGGAAACTCCCGGCGTACCCGGCTAGAGCTGTAGCCGCATCTTGCGGTGCGGGATACCGTCTTCCATGTACTCCTCCCCCTCTGCGCGGAACCCAAGGGCGACATAGAAGTCCTCCAGGTAGGACTGCGCGTTGATGCAGATGCCCGCCCCCGGCCAGGTGCGCTGGTTGTAGTCGATACCCCTGCGCACCAGGTCGTGGCCAAGCCTGCGGCCGCGCAGTTGCGGTTGTACCACGATGCGCCCGAGAGAACTCTCCGGGTAACTGGTGCCGGGCGGCAGGCAGCGCTGGTAGGCGCACAGGCTGCCGTCATGCAGGGCGAGCATGTGGCTCGCCGCCCTGTCCTTGTCGTCCAGGTCGAGGTAGATGGACTGCTGCTCGACCACGAACACCTGCTGTCGCAGCTGCAGCACGCGGTACAGCCGGTCGCTGCCGAGGTCGTCAAAGGAGAGGATTTGCCATTCCAGTTGCACTGCAGGGTGTCCCGGTCCGGGGTGGATGTCGCGCGAAAACTCGGGGCCGGCGTTCTCCGCCAGCACATTAGTTGCTACTATAGGCGCATTCCTGTGGGGTTAACAGGCGCAGTGCGCAGGGCAGCAGATCAATAATCACAGTCGGCCCGGGCGGGGTGGCCCGGTACCGGCGCGCAGAGCGGGGTGCAAGAATGCGGGCGACTACCGACGAGCAGGACTTCACCACGCTGGCCGAGCAGTATCGCGAACTGGTCGCCGCGCTCCTGGACAGCGTCAATGTCCCGCCGATCTCACTGCAGGTTGAGCCGACACCCGGGGGCAATTTCCGCGGCTTCGACGGCGGCCAGTTCTACGTGGTCAGGCAGGGCACGCTCGCGGCCCGCTACCAGAGCAAGACCATCTACCTGCTGGAGGAGGGCGACATACTCCTGCCGGACATCACGGGGCTGTCCAACGCTGAAATCGCGGTGTTCTATGGCAGTGACGACGGGGCCACCCTGGACGCCTACCCGGCGCTGGACTTCATGCAGCGCGTCTTCGATGAGCCGGCGGCTGTGCGCCTGTGGACGCGGCTGCTGGTGACCTACAGCGGCATGATGCTGCGCATTGCGGCCTTCCACCGGCAGGAGGATGCGCCGGCCACCCCCGGGTTCGAGCTCTTTGAGCCAGGCGAGGTCATCATCCGCCAGGGTGAGCGCGCGGATTACGTCTTCAACAGGATGTCCGGTGTCGCCGAGGTGCTGGTGGACGACGTGCCGGTTGGCCGTATCGGCGACGACGAGATTTTCGGCGCCATGGCGGCGCTCACCCACGCCGATCGCAGCGCGACCGTACGCGCCAAGACAACGTGCTCGGTGGTCAAGGTACCGAAGGAACAGTTCACCGACTTGATCAAGAGCAATCCCGCTACCATCCACAGCCTGCTGGTCGATATGGCGAATTCCATCGTCAACCTCAACGAACAGCTCGTCGGCATGCGCGGCACCCGCCGGGCGGGGTAGTATGTCGATTTGCTCCTGGGAAATGACCGCCGCGAATAAGTAAGAACAATCCTATGATTCCTGGTTTGTGTATGGGGCTGCCCCAATGTCCATAAGGTATCGTCCTGAAGTAGACGGTCTGAGGGCGCTGTCTGTCGTCGCGATCATTATTTATCACGCGGAATTCATACGT
>JAWVYG010000782.1:0-1981 GCA_033722815.1 Halioglobus sp. | reverse complement strand
GCACCGCCGTCTCGCCCACCGAACTGCCCGTGGGCATCATTACCGCGATCGTCGGCGTGCCCTTCTTCATATCCCTGCTGCGCGACCGGCACCACTACGGCATGCAATCGTGAGTACGCTGGAGGTCCGTAACGCCAGCGTATCGCCCTGGGGCGATACGCTGCTCAAGGACCTGTGTTTCACCGTCGAGCCGGGCGATGTGCTGGCACTGGCGGGCCCCAACGGTGCCGGCAAATCCACACTGCTGGGCATGCTCAGCGGCGACATCGCTCCCTCCTCGGGCAGTGTGCACTTTCGCACAGAGGCGCTGGCCGACCTGCCAGCGCGCGAGCGTGCGACACGCCTGGCCGTGCTGCCACAACTGTCCCTGCTGAATTTTCCCTACACCGTGGAGGAAGTCGTATTGCTGGGGCGCATACCCCATGACACCGGCCGGCAGGCCAACCTGCGCATCGTGGAAAAGCTGCTGGCCACGTTCGACCTGCAGCACCTGCGCCACCGGGTCTATACGCAGCTGTCCGGCGGAGAGAAGCAGCGCACCCAGCTGGCACGCGTTTTCGCACAGATCGAGGGCGAAGGCGACCTGGAGGGCAGCCTGCTGCTGCTGGACGAGCCGACATCGGCCCTCGATCTGGCCCACCAGCAGCAGGTGGTCGAGGCCATCGGCGCTCTCGCACGACGCGGCTGCGGCGTCGTGCTGGTGATCCACGACATCAACCTCGCGGTCACCGTCTCCGCGCGCGTTCTCGTGATGCACGACGGCATCCAGCTCGCCAGGGGCGCACACGGCCAGGTGCTCACCCCCGCTCTGTTCAGGGAGGTGTTCGGTGTCGAGGCCGCGGTGAGCGCCAATCCACGGACCGGCACGCCGCTGGTACTGATACAGGGTGCAACGCCGTGCTGATCCGCACACTGGCACTGTGCCTGCTACTCGCAACCGAAGTTGCGGGTGCTAACGTCAGCGTGATCGACTTCGCGGGGCGTGAAGTGAAGCTGGCCAACCCGGCCCAGCGTATCGTAGCCCTGGCGCCGCACATCGTCGAGAACCTGTTCAGCGCCGGCGCGGGAGACAAGATCGTTGGCGTGGTCAGCTACAGCGACTTTCCGCCCGCGGCCCGCGCCATCGCCCAGGTGGGCAGCTACAACGCCTTCAGCCTCGAGACGATCGTCGCACTGCGACCGGATCTCGTCGTCATGTGGTACTCGGGCAATGGCATCCAGACACTCTCGCGGCTGGAGGCGCTCGGTATCCCCGTTTATGTCAGCGAACTGCGCCAGCTCGCGGACATACCGGCGAGCATCCGCCGCCTCGGCACCCTCGCCGGTACCCGTGCCACAGCGGAGGTCGAAGCGCTGCGCATCGAGCGGCAACTGCTACAGCTGGAGGCCACCTACGGCAAGGGTGAGCCGGCGGCCGTGTTCTACCAGATCTGGAACCGGCCGCTGCAAACCGTCAACGGCTCCCACCTCATCAGCCAGGTAATCGCGCTATGCGGTGGCCACAACCTGTTCGCCGATGCGACCTCGCTGGCGCCGACAATCAGCCTGGAGTCAGTGCTCGCCCGCAATCCCGACGTCATCGTCGCCAGTGGCATGGACCGGTCGAGACCGGAATGGCTGGACAGCTGGAAGGCCTACCCGGGTATCAGCGCCGTTCGCGACGGTGCGCTGTACTTTATCGAACCGGACCACATCCAGCGCCCGACTGCACGGGTGCTGCTCGGCGCGCAGCGCCTGTGCAATCTGCTCGATTCACCGTAGCGCGACACGCCAGTACCCGCATCTTGCCTGTTGGCGCGCCTCTGCTAAGCTTGCGCCTCCACACATCGCATAACCCCGGAAGAACAATGAAACCAGAAACCATCGCACTGCACGCCGGTTACGACGGCGACCCGGCGACCAACGCCGCGACCACGCCCATCTACCAAACGACGTCCTACACCTTCGACGATACCCAGCACGGCGCGGACCTGTTCAACCT
>JAWVYG010000781.1:0-1983 GCA_033722815.1 Halioglobus sp. | reverse complement strand
GCGCAAAGACCAGCAGCGCATTGCCTCCCTCCTGGGAAAACGTGCCGTAACCGGACGCAACGATCAGTAGATCACCCGCGAGCATGGGCCCGTGGGCATCGATGACGCCGCCCGCCGTTTCGACCCCGTTAACCGCTGTGACTGAACGCATGGTCTCGTAGGACCATAGTGTTGCGCCATCCTTGCTGCGGTTTATCTGCAGCAAGCCATCCATACCACCGCTGACCACAATACCGGGCCCGGCGGCGATCGCCGCGGAGATGCCGGGCCAGCACTTTCTCTCCTCGCAGCGGGCATCGCGCTCTGCCGACCAGCGCATGCTGCCATCGGCGACATCCAGTGCAAACACCCCAGGCTGCCGCAGTTCGCCGCCGCGATCGCCCACGTCACTGACGGGAACGAACAGCTGCCCGCTCTGCGGATCCAGCGCCATCCCCCAGTGGATACCGCCCAGCTTCCCTCCCCTGCCAATGCGACGAGTCCAGAGGGTATCCCCTGTGACCGCGTCCAGCGCGTAAACATCGCCGGACTTCTGCCCGGCAAACAGCAGGCGCTTCCCGTCCGCCCGCTCATACAGGATGGGCGGCGCGCCAAAATCCAGGTCCGGACCGACTGGATTCGGGCAATTGGGATGATTCGTGGATGCCTCACAGGACAGGTTGTAGGTGTCATTGGCAGTGAACTGACGCACCCAGTCGACCTCACCGTTTTCGCTGTGCACGGAGAATATCGCATCGCTGGTCAGGGTCGCCGGCAGGGAATAGTTCTGCCCGGTGCCAAAGTACAGTCGGCCCTGCTCGGCATCCAGCGTGGGGGTATTCCATACGGGGGCACCGCTCGGGCCGTACTCGGAGACGACCAGCAGGTGCTTGCCCGTTTCTCTTACCGGTTCATCGATAGTGGGGCGATACCAGCGTTGTTTACCGCTGCGTACGTCCAGCGCAACGACGCCGCCCGAGGTACGACAGCATTCGTACAACGGGTTCAACGCCAGGCCGATTTCGCGCGAGGACAGCGGCACGTAGACAACGTCCTTGTACACCAGCGGACTGCCCGAGAACATGGGCTCTTCCATGTTCTCGAATGGCTGTGTCCACAGCTTCTCACCCGTGCGCGCATCCACTGCGTGCACACCGGCCTCACGCTCCGCGAATACCAGGACGAGTTGGCCGTCGATGCGCGCGGGAATAATCGCCGTGGCAACGTCCGGCATGGACGTGTTCTCCCAGCGCAGGCAACCGGTCTCGCGATCCAGCGCCACCAGGCCACGCTCGCCGTCGCCGATGAAAATCGTATCCTCGGTCACCAGGGGATAGGAACGCGGCTTGTCCGTGGAGAAGCCATAGACCCATTTCAATTGCAGCGTGGCGGCGTTGTCGGCGTTGATCGAGGTGCGGGTCGCAGGTTGGTAGCGCTGGCCGGCATGGTCGGTGCCCCAGGCTTCGGACATCGGCCGCTTCGTGCCGGGCTCGGCACTGACAGCCTCGCAGTCCGCCATGGCGAACGGGCTCATCACAGCGAGTGCCGCCATGAGCATAAGCAGTTTCAGTACCTGTCCTGGTCCGGCCAACTTTCCTGTCTCTCCCCGGTAGACCCGTCTATTTGGTGTTACCTGACGATGTGATCCGCGCGCCACTGCACCACCCGGGCCAACGGGCGATCATACACCCGGGCACACCATGGCCTCACTGTGGCAACGACAAACTATGTGGTTGTGGGCACAAAATCCAGCCCCTTTGTTTCAGGCTATCGCCCAGCGCCGCTTGCCGGACTCCCCGGCCCAAGCCGTCGCTCCAACCTTGGCCACCCGGTGCTGCGCCGTATCGAATCACTGGCAGGGACAGCCAACTGGTTTAAGATAGGCAGACGCAACAGAGGCTATAGCATGCAACGACGCCATTTCCTGCTGTCCGCCGCCCTGCTCGGCTCCGGCCTGCTGCCCGCGCTGGCAAACGCGCCCGCATCGAAATGGCGCAGCGCGGC
>JAWVYG010000780.1:0-1983 GCA_033722815.1 Halioglobus sp. | reverse complement strand
GTATGGGTGTCTCCCGTGCCCGTGGTGGCCACCTTCCTGCTCGCCTACCCGTTGTGGAGCTGGCTGCGCCTGGCGACCGCGGTAGACTTCATTCACGAGCAGCTGGCGCAGTTGGAGTTCGCCAACCAGAAGCTGTCCTATGTCCATCCGGAACCGCCCTCGGTCACCCGCGGCGCCGATCCAGTGGAAGATGTGCTCGGCCAACTGGACCGGGCGCACAACGAGGCGCGCTACAACCACGAGCTGGTACGGCAGACGCTGGAGGAGATGGCGTCGGGCATCCTGCTTGCGGAGATGTCGGGTAACGTGTTGATGGCGAACCACGAGGCCATGGAGCTGCTGGGCCTGTCTGCGCCGGTCGAGGACGGCAGTGACGTGGGCGTGTTGTTGCGGCAACTCACCGAGCTGGGCGGCGAGACCGTCGAAGAGAGCATGGCTTCACTGCACAGCCTTGGCGATGGTTTCAGCGTCGAGTGCGAGGCGCAACAGGGCAACCGCAGCGTACTGTTGCAGGGCAGCGTCATCGGCCTGGACCGCCTGCTGCTGGTGTTTGTGCTTACCGATATCAGCGAGCTGAAGGAGAGTGAGAAGAAGCGCGCGGAGGCGCTCAATTTCCTCTCCCACGACCTGCGCGCGCCGCTCACCTCCGTCCTCGCACTGATAGAGAGCGCGCGGGAGGATGCACCGGCGGGCGAACAGCCGGAGCTGCTGGCACAGGTGGAGTCCTATGTGCGCACCAACCTGTCCTACGCAGAGGATTTCATCCAGTTGGCGAAGATGGACCACGCGGCGACGGACAACTTTGACCTGTGCGACAGCGCTTCGCTGGTCGACAATGCGGTGTCGCTGGTTTTCCACACGGCGACCCGGCGCGGTATCGATGTTCGCATCCACTACAGCGACAGCACGCAGTGGATTCACTGCGATCGCCACCTCATCGAGCGCGCGCTGATCAATCTCATCGACAATGCCCTGAAGCACAGTGCCGACGGCGGCGTGATCGACGTGGGTGTGGAAACGGCGGACGGATGGGCAGTCTTCAGCGTCAGCGACCGGGGCGCCGGTGTGGATGAGGCAGACCTGTCGCGCCTGTTCGCCGCCTTCGAGCAGGGCAAGGACGCCACCGGGGGCGTTGGCCTGGGCCTGCGCTTCGTCTCGGTGGTGGCTGCCAACCACGGCGGTACGCTTGAGGTCGAGAATCGCGCGGGCGCGGGGTGTCGCTTCAAATTGCGTGTGCCGGCCAGTTCGGACACACCGGTGGACTGAAGCCCGCTGCGTCCCGTCCGTGCGGTGCGGGCCTGCGCAGGACGCGCTCGTGGGCGTCGACTAGCCGCCTTTTTGGCGTGGTGTTTGCCGTGCGCAATCGCGGTGAGTGTATTCGGATTTTTACAGTGTCCGCCCCGGGCCTGCGTTATATTGAAGAAGCTGAAAGCCGTCATGGATGGGGCCCAGCAGGCATCACCGACTTCGGTATCCCCCATTGCGGTGAAGCCATTGCGCGCCGCCCGGACGTTGTCCGGGCGGCGTTTCTTCTTGGGCGCCGGCCAGGCGCGCAATCAGAAGCGGTAGCGGGCCTGCAGCTCGAAGCTGCGCGGCGCATCGATGATCTGGAAGTAGCTGTCGTAGAAACCGAACTGGCCCAGGGGTATGTCGTTACCCCAGACCGTGGTCTTCTCGTCGGTCAGGTTTTTCCCCAGCAGGGCCACGCTCCAGTCGCCGTACGGGTCGCCGATCGCAATGCGCGCATTGATCTTGCTGTACCCGTCCTGGGACAGGACCTCGTCGGTGTCGGCGGCCACGGAGTAGTCATCCGTAAACAGCACGTCAATGCTGGAGCGGAGCTCGAGATTGTCGCTGATGGGTGTTGCGTATTGTAGCGCGAGGTTGCCCGACCAGTCGGCGGTGAACTGTAACGGTGCGCCGGAGAGATCCTGTGTGCACTCGCCGGGCGTCTGGTCGTCGTCGGTGCCGATGACACCGTCC
>JAWVYG010000779.1:0-1987 GCA_033722815.1 Halioglobus sp. | reverse complement strand
GCGACATGCCCGTCATCCTCGGCCCCGACGGCCCGTCCCTGGGTGGTTTTGTCTGCTCGGCCACGGTGATCCAGGCCGACCTGTGGAAACTGGGCCAGTTGCGCGCGGGCGACAGGGTCCGCTTTGTACCTGTCAGCATCGATACCGCGGTGGCGCTGGAGCGCGCGCAGCAGCAGTGCCTGGAAACGCTGCACCGCGTGGAGCCGGAGTGGCAGCCCTGCGCTGTCGGCTCGCCGGTACTGGATCGCCTGGATGGTGAAACCTGTGGCGTCGAGGTTGTCTACCGCGCGGCGGGGGATCACTTCCTGCTGGTGGAGTATGGCGAGCAGGTACTGGATATCGAGTTGCGCTTTCGCGCCCACGCGCTCATGCAGTGGCTGCAGCGGGAATCCCTGCCGGGCGTGCGTGAGCTGACCCCGGGTATCCGCTCGCTGCAGGTGCACTACGACAGCCAGTCGCTGGCCGCGCAAGACCTCATCGATCACCTGCAGCGCGGCGAGAAAGAGCTTGCCAGCCGACTGGGCGAACTGAGCGTGCCTTCGCGCATCGTGCACCTGCCGCTGTCCTGGGATGACGAAGCCTGTCGCCAGGCGATAGAGAAGTACCAGCAGTCGGTGCGCAAGGACGCGCCGTGGTGCCCGAGTAACCTGGAGTTCATACGCCGCATCAATGGCCTGCATAGCATCGAGGAGGTCAGGGCCATCGTCTTTTCCGCCTCCTACCTGGTGATGGGCCTGGGGGACGTCTACCTCGGCGCGCCAGTGGCGACGCCGGTTGATCCCCGCCACCGTCTGGTGACAACCAAGTACAACCCGGCGCGGACCTGGACGGCGGAAAACTCCGTCGGCATCGGCGGTTCCTACCTTTGCGTGTACGGCATGGAGGGCCCGGGGGGTTACCAGTTCGTCGGACGCACCCTGCAGATGTGGAACCGCTATCGCGCCACGGCAGAGTTCGAACGTCCCTGGCTGTTGCGCTCCTTCGACCAGATTCGTTTCTACGAGGTTTCCAGCGCAGAGCTGGCCACTATTCGCAAGGACTTCCCGCAGGGCCGCTACCCGCTGCGGATCGAGGAGAGCGCATTTTCCCTGCCCGAGTACCAGCAGTTCCTGCAGGCCAACGCGGCCGAGATCGAATCCTTCCGCCGTGTGCGGCAACAGGCGTTTGAGCAGGAGCTGGAAAACTGGCACGCCACCGGGCAGTTCAATTTCGAGCCGGAGGAGCAAATCGCTGCCGAATCCGGCACCAGCTGGCCCGATGGCAGCGTGGTGATCGACAGCCCCGTGTCCGGCAGCGTCTGGGAAACCGAGGTGGCCGTGGGCGAAACCGTGAAAGCGGGGCAGATCCTGGTGGTGCTGGAGTCCATGAAGATGGAGATCCCGGTGCACGCGGCGACCGATGGCATTGTCACCCACCAGCTGCTCGAAGCGGGCCAGAGAGTGAGCGCCGGGCAGGCAATGATTGTCATGGAAGCGGTGGAGGGCGGCGCGTGATGGCGGCGAACCTACCCGACATCCTGGACTTCGCCACCCTGCGCGCCGTCTACGCTGCGGGCCAGACCACACCGGCGGAGGTGATGGCGCAACTACGCAGTCGCGCCGAACGCTATGCGCAGCACAATATCTGGATTCACCTGCTAAGCGAGCAGGAACAGTCGCCGTACCTGGCGGCACTCGCGGACAAGGCGCCCCGGGATCATCCGCTGTGGGGCATCCCCTTCGCCATCAAGGACAACATTGACCTGGCCGGCATCCCCACCACCGCGGCCTGCAGGGAATATGCCTACACGCCCGAAGATTCCGCCCATGTCGTGCAGCGCCTGATCGATGCCGGGGCTATCCCGGTCGGAAAAACCAACCTCGACCAGTTTGCCACCGGCCTGAACGGCACGCGCTCACCCTACGGTGCGTGTAAGAACGCCTTCAACCCGGACTACATCAGCGGGGGTTCCAGTTCCGGCTCGGCCGTGGCCGTGGCGCTGGGGCTG
>JAWVYG010000778.1:0-1993 GCA_033722815.1 Halioglobus sp. | reverse complement strand
ATGCGCACGAATGACGTCTCCTCGGCCACGGGGGCAAGAATCTCCGCCATACTGCTGGCACTTATATATTGCAGCGGCACTATGAGTGTGCTGAAACCCACGGCATTCTCCGCCGAGGTGGTGATTTGCGGCTTCAGCCGTGCCATCTGCCCCGACGCGCTGACCAGGAAGCGCCCGTTGGCATCGCGGACGAGGTGGGCCTTGTTGGCCTTCAGGAGAGACTCCAGTATGTCCAGCAGCTGGGCTCTCTCGACGGGTGTGCGAGTGCGCAGCGTCACCTGCCCGTTTATCGGATGCTCAACGAAATAGTCCAGTTCCAGGATGTCGCCCAGCACCGCGTGGACCACCTCCGTGAGCGGGGCCTGCTCAAAATTCAGGCTGACCGCTTCCCCCTGCAGGCGGACTGGCGGCAACGGATTTGGCCTGCGAAACACCGCGTCGGTACCGCGAAAAATAGTGGGCCTGGTGCCCTCGGGGTCTTCGGGGGACTGAACACCGCCTGCCGCCAGCGCGCCGGGTTCGGGCGCCGCCTGGTCGCTCCCCGGTCGGGCCTGCGCCGCTGCATCCAGGGACTCCGCGTCGGCGGAAGCATCTGGCGCGCTGGAGGGCCGTTCCATGGTGGCGCAGCTTGAGAGCAGCGTCGCAACGGCCAACAATGTCACGGACGTTCTAAAAAAATGTCGCAATTCTCTTCTGCCTTTTTATACTCAGCCCGGCCTGCCTATTTTGCAGACGTCCGTCGCGCCTTCGCCGCTGCGGCCCTCTTGTTACCCCCGCCGCTCTTTTTGCCCGTGGGCACTGCGTGCTCGAGCTGCAGGACCTTGCTGTCCCCGCCAGACTCGAAAATGGCGCCATCCGAGCTCATCATCGTGAACGTCCAGTCACCGATCGAGTCATCGATACCCAGCCTGCGCCGCTCGCCGTTGATCAGCACAATAATGCCTGAATTGGGCCCCGCAGCGTACACGCCGAGCAGTTTGACACCCCTGATCGAGGATTTATCCGTGGGCCTGGTCTCCACGACCGCGGCCCCCCCGGCTTCGTCTTCCACATACGGCTGTCGCCCTTTCCAGAACAGCGGCCGGGACCGAATGACAGCGGCCTGTGCCTCGCCCAGCACCGCAAATGCAACACTCTTACCCTGGAGAGAAGTCTCCGCCGGCATGATCGGCTCCGGCTCGGACACCAGCGCCAGCCGCGCGCCACTCCACACCAGCTGCAGGGCCAGAAGCGACGTAAGCGCCACCGCGAGCTTGCGCAGACCACTGTCCATAACGCTGCTCACGCCAGCCTACCCTGTACTTCCACAATGTCCACGGCAGTATAACCCATTGCTACTGCAACCTTAACGAGAACAAACGGAAACGCGCATTAAGCTTGCGTGGATCGCCTTCGAGGACGTCATTCGACGCAGATCTGCCCCGCCGCGCGCGCAGGGGTTTGATGCGCATTGATTCCACGTAGACCATGGGGCTCATCTGTTGCAACAACTCAAGGGCCTCATCCAGCGCATCGATATTGCCCTCGGCGGTGATATCCAGGCGCAGCCGGTCGTAGCCATCCGCTTTCTCAGCGTCCAGTATCTGGCTGCCCGCCACTGACATGCCCGCTGTCTCGATCAGCTCGCGCACATCGCGCTGCATCGCGGCGGCTGTGGCTGCCCGGTCGCGGCCCGCTTCGTAGGCGATATCCGCGAGTAAGACGTCCGCTTTCCGGCTGGCCTCGCGCAGGCGCTCCTCGCTCTGCAGCATTCCCAGCAGGCGCGCCGTTCGCGGCTGGATATTGTCAATCTCCTGAACGTACGAGTGGCGCAGCAGCAACAGCTGCAGCACCAGGTACAGGAACGGCAGCAGCGCCAGGACCAACGTGAGCGTTACCACAATCCGGGAGCGATTGGCCGCAACTTCCAGTTTCATTCCTGCACCTCGGCGCCAGCCAGAGTCAACTCCAGAACAAAACGCTCATTGCCTGAACGCTGCTTGGTAAACGCGAT
>JAWVYG010000777.1:0-1996 GCA_033722815.1 Halioglobus sp. | reverse complement strand
TGTCCCACCGGCGCACCCTCCCAGTTCGAGGCCACGACCTCGCCGACACCGTAGGCGTGCATGACCTCGCCCGGGTTAACGGACTCGGTGTAGTTGTCTTCCGGGCGCATGCGCGCGACCAGCGCCGGGTCCATGGCGATAAAGTAGTTGCGCACCACGTACTCGTTGTCGCCGGGCACCGGTACAGCATGCTCCGCGAAAGCGAAGATATCCCGCGTGGGCGCACCGCCCGGGCGGTGCGCCAGTACAACCTGGCGATTGACGGCTGCAGCGCTCACGCTGCCTCTCCCGTATCGAATGCCAGCATCGCCGCCGCCTGCGCCAGCGTCTCGCCGGCGCTGTCGGCGTTGAGCGCGGCCATGCAGAAGCGGTCGGGACGCAGCAGCACCATGCAGGCGTCCGAGTGGCTGAACAGCTCGGCCAGGTGCGATTGTGCCGGGATGCGCAGCCCGCCGCCGGCCCCGTCGTCGTGCACGCCCAGCAGGGTCACACCCCGGCCGCGCCAGTGATCGGCCAGCTCGGCACCCAGCACATCGGTGGGTTCGCAGTTGTAGCCGAGAATCGCGAAGCCGTCGCCCAGGTGCTCGTCGAGCAGCGCGGTCCGCCCGTCGACGTCGGTCACGGTCGGCTGGCTGATCATGCGGCCGGCCAGGTAGTCACCGCCCAGCCCGATGGCATAGCCCTGTTCGAAGTAGCGGTCCAACAGCGCCTTGAAGATGCCACCGACGAACCCGTCCATCGCGCTGCGATCCTTGTTCAACTCGCTGAAGGCTGCGTCCCGCGCCGCCGCCGCGTCCGGGTCGATGGGCTGGATCTGCTCGCCCAGCGTCACCGCGACGTCGATCAGCTCCCTGGCGTGCTTCCAGCGTTCACTCTCGTAGCTGCCCAGCAACGCGGCCGGTAATCCCTGGCGCAGTACGGCGACCAGTTTCCAGCCGAGGTTGAACGCGTCGCGCACGCCGCTGTTCAGGCCCTGTCCCGCGAAGGGCGGGGTCATGTGTGCGGCGTCCCCGGCCAGGAACACCCTGCCGCGCTGGAAGTGCTCCGCGATGATGGCATGGAAATCGTAGACCCGGCGGCGGTAGATATCGATCTTGCTGACGTCCGCGTGGGGCGCCAGCAGCGCGTGGATGGTCTCGTCCTGCAGGAACTGCTCGCGGTCGTCGCCCGGCAGCAGCATCCACTCCCAGCGGCGATTGTTGTGCGGCGTTTGCACAAACATGCCGGGACGTTTCGGATCGCAGAAAAAGCGGTACTTGCGCAGCCCATCGTATTCCTGCTCCACCGTGTCGATCACCAGCCAGGGCTGCGGGTTGGAAACGCCCTGCATCGCTATGCCCAGGGCGTTGCGTACGGTGGAGCGGCCGCCGTCACAGCCCACCAGGTAGCGCGCCGCCACGCGGGTGACCTCGCCGTCGGCGCCGCGCACGGTCGCGGTGACGCCCTCCTCGTCCTGCTCGAAGCTCTCGAGCTTCTGCCCGTAGCGCAGCTGCGCGCAGGCGTAACGGTCGAGCTCGGCCGCCAGCTTGCGCACCAGGTTGGGCTGGTTGAAGCCGGCCAGCTGGGTGTAGCCAAGCGGGCCGGGCTGGTCGTCGTCGATCGCGAACAGCAGCTCGCCGTCGCCGTTGTAGTACTCGCCGGTGAGGCCGTGCATGAGGTCGTCCTCCAGCACGTCGACCAGGTCCAGGTACTGCAGGGTACGCAGGGACTCCGGGTCGAGGCCCACGGCCCGGGGCTCGTCCGGCAGGCAGGACGCCGCCTCGATTACCAGCGTATCCACGCCGCCGCGCCCGAGAAGGTGGGCAATGATCAACCCGACCGGGCCGGCGCCCACCACCAGTACGTCTGTTTGTTGCGTGTTCATAGGGTGCTACCTGTTGCAGTGAGACGAACGGCGCAACCGTGTTGCGCCGTCTTGAATTCGCGAATGCGCCGCGTCGCCCGCGAGACCGCCCGCCATGGACTCGCCATGGAACAGGTACGCCGGTGCGCCCTC
>JAWVYG010000776.1:0-1997 GCA_033722815.1 Halioglobus sp. | reverse complement strand
GGCGTCAGCTGTAACGACCTGACCGATGAGAACTGGCTGGACGCACTGTCCGGGAACGCCGCCGTCAACGGTGTTCCGGTGGAGGTTGCGCCAGGCTGAGAGCGTTGCGCGGTTTTGCCTCACAGGAAAAATTGTTTGTAAATTGCGGCGCCAGTCTCCACTATAGCGCGAGAGCCCGCACTGCAACTTTCTAGGGAGGGAGAATCATGGAGATATCCACTATTGTCTTCTGGCTGGCGATACTCGGCCTGGGTATTTTTGTTGTCGGCATCTACAACAAGCTGGTCACCCTGAAGAACCGCTATCTCAATGCGTTTTCCCAGATCGAAGTACAGCTCAAGCGGCGCTACGACCTGATACCCAACCTGGTCGAGACGGCGCGCGGCTACATGACGCACGAACGCGAAACACTCGACGCCGTTACCACCGCTCGCAACGAGGCGGCCTCGGTATTGAAGGCGCTGGGTGACGGCGCTGTCGGGGGAGCCGGCATGGCCGACCTGGCGAAGGCGGAGGGTGCACTGCGCGGCGCCCTGGGCAAGCTCAATGTGACCATGGAAGCCTACCCGGACCTGAAGGCCAACGAGAACATGATGCAGCTCAGTGAGGAACTGACCACCACCGAGAATCGCATCGCCTTCGCCCGCCAGGGATTCAACGACGCGGTCATGTCCTACAACACCTACCGCCAGAGTTTCCCCCCGGTCGTTCTCGCCTCCGCCTTCGGCCATCCCACGGATGCCAACCTGCTGGAGTTCGAGGACTCGGAGCAAATCCAGGAAGCGCCGGAAGTATCCTTCTAGCGCACTGAGCGAGTCACATGGATTTCTTCGCGCAGCAGGACCTTGCGCGGCGCAACACGCGCATGCTCGTCCTGTCCTTCCTGTGCGCGGTGCTGTTCCTCGTCATCCTGGTCAACCTTGTCGTCGCAGCATTCCTGTTCGTGAGCCAGGACTACAATATCTACAGCGGCGCCAGGCAGGGTCTGGAGGGCTTCGCAAGGTACTTCAGCTGGCAGCGTTTCGGCACTATCGGCCTGGCGGTGAGCGCCACGGTCGGCCTGGTGGTTTTCGTCAAGTGGTTTCGCCTGTCCACCGGCGGCAAATCGGTCGCCGAGGATATGGGCGGTTCGCGCATACTGCCGCAGACGCGGGACAGGGCGGAGCGGCGCTGCCTCAATGTCGTGGAAGAAATGGCACTGGCGGCAAATATGCCAGTACCGGCGGTGTACGTGCTCAACCACGAGCGCGGCATCAACGCATTCGCCGCGGGCATAACACCTGCAGACGCAGTCATCGGCGTCACGCGCGGTACGATTGAACAACTCAAGCGCCATGAACTGCAGGGCGTGATTGCGCACGAGGTCAGTCACATCCTGAACGGCGACATGCGTCTCAACATCCGCCTGGCCTCCATGCTCAAGGGCATCACCTTTGTCGGCGACGTCGGCCACTTTCTCTTGCGCAGCGGCCGCGGCCGCTCCGGGTCGGCCCACGGCGGCAACGCGGGCGCGCTCATGCCCCTGCTGGGCATCGCGCTGTGGGCGCTGGGCTGGCTCGGCGGCATGCTGGCGGGCTTCATCAAGGCCGCCATAAGCCGCCAGCGCGAGTACCTGGCAGACGCCAGCGCCGTGCAATATACCCGCGACGCAGACGGCATCGGCGACGCGCTCAAGGTGATTGGGGGTTACATACCCGGCACACTGGTACACGCAGCACGTGCTGTGGAGATGTCGCACATATTCTTCGGCCAGATCCAGCACAGGTTGTGGCAGGTATTCGCCACCCACCCGCCGCTGCGCCAGCGCATTGCGCGCATCGACCCGGACTGGGACGGACAGTTCATCGCGCGCAAGACCAGCACCTACGCGGCAGAACCGTCGCGTCCCGGCCACGGCGAGATCGGCGTAGGCAGGGCGGCGGTGGTGGCCGCCGCGATTGCCAGCGCAGCGGAAGAACCGCACCCGACAGATGCCGACTTCGGGCCCGAGCCGGAGC
>JAWVYG010000775.1:0-1998 GCA_033722815.1 Halioglobus sp. | reverse complement strand
GGACAGGCTGACCGCCCTGGGCGACGCCCTTGGCTTTCACTTCGACTACCACGAAGGTATGCGCATGGTGAATACCTTCCGCGCGCACCAGCTGTTGCACTGGGCCCTGGAGCAGGGACGACAGACGGCTTTGAAGCTGCGCTTGTTCGAGGCGTTTTTCTCGCGGCGCAGGGATGTCAGTGATCCACAGGTGCTGGCGGAAGAGGCGGGCAGCGTGGGGCTGGATCCAGGCGCAGCGCTGGCGGTGCTGGAGGACGGACGTTACGCAAACGCGGTGCGACAGGCCGAGCAGCACTGGCTGGAGCGCGACGTACACGCGGTGCCCACGTTCTTCTTCCAGGGTCAGTACACGGTGCCCGGGGCGCAGGAGGCAGAAACGTTTCAACGTGTATTGAGCAGGGTGCGCGAGCGCGAAACGGGGCGGGCGGCTGCGCTCGAGAAAGAGCAGGGATAGGATTATGGGCAAGGCTGCGGTCAACACTATGACGGGCGAGCTGGCTGTCGACGAACTGGGCGTGACACTGATGCACGAGCATCTCGTTATAGGCTATCCGGGCTGGGAGGCGCATACGACGGTGCCCGGCCCCGGCCGCGACGAGATGCTGGCTGTCTGCGTGGACAAGGTGCACGCCATGCAGGCGCTGGGTGTGCAGTCAATGCTGGACCCCTGTCCCAATGATCTCGGCCGCGACGTGACGCTGGCCGCGGAGGTCTCGGTCCGCACCGGTTTCAATATCATCTGCGCAACCGGCCTGTACAAGGAAGACGAGGGCGGCGCCCCGCACTGGCACTTCATGCGCGCTGCGGGCATGGCCGTGGAAGCCATGGCGGAACTCTTCATTCATGAACTGACCGAGGGTATCGGCGATACCGGCGTGAAGGCGGGTATCATCAAGGTGGCGACCGGCATGGGCCGTATCACGGAGTACGAGTACGACGTGCTCGCGGCGGCTGCGATGGCTGCCGTCGAGACGGGCGCGCCCATCACCACGCATACCGACAGCGGCACGATGGGGCTCGAACAGCAGGCTTTCCTGGTGGAGAAGGGTGTCGATCCGCACCGGATCATCATCGGGCACAGCTGCGGCAGCGACGATCACGACTACCACATGGGGATTCTCGGGGGAGGGTCCTACCTCGGCTTTGATCGCTTCGGGCTCGACATGCTGGCGCCGGATGAGCAGCGCGTAGCTTCACTGCTGGCGCTGCTGCGCAAACAGCAGGAGCGAGGCATCGTGGTATCCCACGACTCGGTGTGGTGCACGCGCGGGCAGCCCTTTCCGCTGGCCCTGATGGAGGCCGCTTCGGGCAGCGAGTTGTTCGATCCCACGCACTTCCACCGCAACATCATTCCACGGCTGCTGGCCGGGGGCGCCAGCCAGGAGCAGATCGATACGATGCTGGTGGATAACCCGCAGCGCTTCTTCAGCGGTATCCCACGCTAGCCTGGCACAGGAGTGGCCCCTTGAGTATCCGGGTGGAAGACCACATAGAGATCGAACGCCTGATGTACCTGTACGCGCGTTGTGCAGATCACAAGGACTACGACGGCTTCGCCGGGGTGTTCTGCGACGACGCGGTGTTCGAGTACCGCGGCCATGAAGTCTCGCCGCTGGACGCTATCTGCGAGCTGATGCACAACCTGGAAAAGTACCCTGTCACCCAGCATCGCGTGCAGAACGTGTTGTACGACGTGGACGAGGATCGGGCCGTGGGCGAGACCTATTGCCTCGCATCGCACCTGCTCGCGTCCGGCGATGGTGCCGAGAAGGTTGACATGGCGATCGTTTACGCGGATGAGCTGCGGCGTACGGGCGATGGCTGGCGGATTGCGCGCCGCGCCTTTAACCTGCTGTGGACACAGACCAGCCGCATCGACGACGCGTGAGGGCCGGCAGTGCCCGCCAGGCCGCTGGCATTGCAATTTCCGCCGCTGTCGATACAGGGCCTGTGGGCGCCGCTGGCGCCGCTACTCTATCCACCACCGGGGGCAACGAG
>JAWVYG010000774.1:0-2001 GCA_033722815.1 Halioglobus sp. | reverse complement strand
ATGCGCTTCGATCGCGCCTACGTTGGCAATTCGATCTGTGGGCCGAGCAGGGCCACCATGCTCACCGGCATGCACAGTCACGGCAACGGTTTTCACAGCAACGAGTGGTCGGAGCCCTTCGACGGGTCCCAGCAAACCCTGCCGAACCTGCTGCAGGCGGCGGGCTACAACACCGCGGTAATCGGCAAGTGGCACCTGTACAGCGACCCTGTGGGTTTCGATCACTGGGAGGTGATCCACAACGCGTTCGAGCAGGGCACCTACTACAACCCTGAGTTTCGCAGCGCCGAGGGCGTCGAGGAGACGACCGGTTACGTGGCGGACCTGGTCACGGACAAGTCCATCGCCTGGCTGGACGAGGTGGCAGGGCAGGACAAGCCGTTCTTTCTCCTCTACAACCACAAGACCCCGCATCGCAACTGGATGCCCGGCCCGCAGGAGCTGCGCGACTGGGATGAGGCGCAGCGTATCGCCGAGCCCGCCACGCTCATGCGCGACCTGACAGGCCTGACCCGGGCCAGGCGGGAGGCGCGCATGTCTATCGCCCGGCACATGACCGAGAACGACGTCAAGCTGAGCCTGAGGAAAGACCTTACGCCGGAGCAGGCCGCCCTGGCCGAGGCCGCCTTCGGCGCAGGCAATCGCGCCTTCGCAGCGGCGGACATGTCAGCGCAGGACGAGCTGCGCTGGAAGTACCAGCGCTACATCAAGACCTACATCGCCTCCGTGACGAGTATGGACCGCCAGATCGGCCGCTTGCTGGATTACCTGCAAGCCGAGGGGCTTACGCAGAACACTATCATCGTGTACACCTCGGACCAGGGCTTCTTCCTCGGCGAAAACGGCTGGTTCGACAAGCGCTGGATGGACGAGGTGTCGGCACGGGTGCCGCTGCTGGTGCAGTGGCCCGGCACGGTGGCACCCGGCAGCGCCTCTGCGGCCCTGGTACAGAATATCGATTTCACTCCCACACTGCTCGATGCGGCTGGCATCAGGGCCCCGCAGGCCATGCACGGCGTCAGCCTGCTGCCGCTGCTGCGCGACGGCGCCGCAACCTGGGAGCGGGAGCTGTACTATCATTTCTACGAGAACCCGGGTTTCCATGGCGTGGCGCGCCACTACGGCATCCACACCGGCAGGTACAAGCTGATCCACTACTACCGCAACGATGAGTGGGAGCTGTTCGATTTGCAGACCGATCCGCAGGAGCAGCAGAACCTCTACGGCCAGGCCGCCTACGCGGAACTGACAGCGAGCCTCAAGTCGCGCCTGCAGGCCCTGCGGCGGCAATACCAGGTGCCCGATGAGGATCCCCATGTACCCTGGTACCACGGGCCGATGATACGCATCGTCGAGCAGCTGCTGCGGCTGTTGTGATGAACCGCGCAAGCAGGATTCGAGAAGGAACCGCACGATGATCAAGAAAACGCTGCTCGCACTGCTGCTGGTCCTGCTCGTGGCGCTGTCCTGGTTCTGGTACGTCGGCAGCGGTGCGCTGGGGGAGCCGTGGCAGTCGCAGGCCATCACCCAGGGCCCGCGGCCGCAGGCTGCCGCGCCCGACACCACGCCGCAGATACTCTTTGGCGACCTGCACACCCACACCAATTACTCGATGGATGCTTACATCTTCAACACCGAACTGGTCAAGGGAGGCGGTGTCGTCACGCCCGCCGATGCCTGCGACTTCGCGCGCTACTGCTCGGCGCTGGATTTCTGGAGCATCAACGATCACGCGGAGGGACTCACGCCGCGCGTGTGGGCCGATACGGTGAACGCCATCCGCCAGTGCAATGCCAATGCCGGGGACAGCCGCAGCCCGGACATGGTGTCTTTCGTCGGCTGGGAGTGGTCGAACGGCTCCCGCGACGACGTGCCCAGCCACTACGGCCACAAGAACGTGATCTTCCGCACCTGGGAGGAGGGTGCGACACCGACCCGTCCCATCTCGTCCGAAGAGCGCTACTTCGTTGCCAGGCTGCCCAAGCCGCTGCTGGGACTCAT
>JAWVYG010000773.1:0-2004 GCA_033722815.1 Halioglobus sp. | reverse complement strand
GATTTCAAGGACGCCAGCGTCGACGCGGTGATGTCCACCGTGGCGCTGCACCACCTGCCCGATGCCGCGGCGCTGGAGCGCACCATCAGCGAGGTCGCGCGGGTGCTGCGCCCGGGCGGGGGCCTCTATCTGGTCGACTTCGGGCACCTGAAAGCGGAGAAGTCCATTGAGGACTTCGCCTACCAGTACGATGACAGGCAGGCGGAGTTGTTCACCCTCGACTACCTGTACTCGCTCCGGGCGGCTTTCACACGCGATGAATTCAGGCGCTGCGCACAACAACATCTCGCCGGCAGGGCGCGCTTCTACTCCACCTTCATCATGCCTTTTATGGTTGCGATCAAGAGCCTGCCGCGGGAAGGCGCCCTGCCGGCGTCGACGCTGCGGGAACTGCAGCACCTAAGGCAGCAACTGCCCGGGCACCACCAAAACGACCTGGCCGATCTACGTACGTTCTTCCGCCTCGGAGGATTGTCGCTTCCGCTGCCGGGCTGACTTCGGGCGGCCGCCCTGTCCGCAATCCTGCGACCCGACACCGGGGGCGGCGGTGCGCCGGGCGTCCTTGCGAGCACTGCACCCCTCAGGCATCATTGATCGCCTCAGGGGGATGACCGCCGGCTACCACATGACGGGTAGCTGCCGCCCCCGCCTACTCACAAATAAGGAATACTGAAAGCCATGCCCGTTCTGCTGAGAGTCCTTTTGCTGGCAATCCTCGCGGTAAGCGCGGGCTGCGGCGGCCCGTCACCCGAAGAACACCTGGACGCTGCCGCGAAATATCTTGAGGCCGGAGACACCAGCGCCGCCCTGCTGGAGGTCAAGAACGCGCTGTCCAAGGGGCCCAGGAACGGCGCGGCGAGATATCTTGCGGGCGACATCCACATGGCGCTGGGCGACGGGGCCTCGGCAGAAAAGGAATACCAGCACGCCCTGTCCCTGGGGGAGAGCCCGGGTGAAATCCAGCCCCTGCTGGCCGAGGCGCTCTATGTACAGTCCGAGTACGATCGCGTGCTTGAGATAGACCCGGAGCAGGCCTGGCTGAATCCGGAGGGCAAAGCCAGGATTCGCGCGCTGCGGGGCATGGCGCTGGTCGCCCAGAACAAGCCCGACAAAGCTGAACTGGAGTTCAGGGAAGGTCAGGAGGTCGACCGGGATTCGCTGGACATCCTGACGGGCTTCGGCTGGCTGGCGGCGGTGCGACAGGATTTTGAACTCGCCCGGGAGTTCGCCAGCAAGGCGCTCGAGCGGGACGAAAACCACGCGGAAGCCTGGAGCCTGCTGGGCAACGTCGAGCGCCACGTGCAGAACTACGAAGAGGCATTGGAGGCCTTCAACCGCGCGGCCACACTGCGCCCCGCTCACCTGGCCGACAGCATCGGCCGCATCGCTGCCAATGTCGCCGTGGGCAACTACAAGGTCGCGCAACGCCAGGTCAACGTCCTGCGCGGCGCCCGGGCAGTCACGAGCGAACTGGAGTACCTCGACGGCGTGCTCGCCTTCCAGCGTGAGGAGTACGACAAGTCACTGCTACGCTTCGAGAAATCCCTGCAAAGCGATCCAAATCATCTGATGTCACTCTACTATGCAGGTGTCTCGGCGCTGCGCCTTGATCGCTTCGAAAGCGCGACGCTCTACCTGTCGCGTTTCAATGGTCGCAACCCCGGTTACCTACCGGCGATGCAGCTGCTCGCCTGGCTGGAGGCGCGGGTGGGCAATTTCCCCCAGGCAGAGTTGCTGCTGCGGCAGGTCCTCGATCGCGAGCCTGAGAACCTGAATGCGCTCAAACTGCTTTCCAGCACGCTCGCGGGAGACAAGCGCCAGCAGGAGTCGGTGGAGGTGTTGCGGGAAATCGTCAAGCTGTCTCCCGAATCCGCCGTGGCGCGGTCGCAGCTTGGCCTCGGCATGATGCAGGTCGGCATGGTGGATGAGGGGCTGCAACAACTGGAGTCCGCCCGCGAACTGGATTCCGGGCGACTGGACACGGCGGGAGCCATCGTATTCACT
>JAWVYG010000772.1:0-2005 GCA_033722815.1 Halioglobus sp. | reverse complement strand
TTCTTGTCCCTGTGGCGGCCGTGCGCACCAGCATTTGCGCCGTCACAACACGCCAAAAAGCGCACATCCCTGTGCAGGCTCGGGTGGCGACGTACCCGGTAAAGCGGGGCAGGCCCTCCTGTCGCCACACGGTTGCGACGGCGCAAATGCCGGCGCGCGCTGCCAGGTAGTGCTGGATTAGCAATCGAGATACCTATGTTCGAATTCAGTGAAACTTCCCTGCAGTACCAGGTCCGTCTCAGTGCCTTCATGGACGAGCACATCTACCCTAACGAAGAGGAGTACGCGCGGCAGCTGCACGCGGCGCCAACGCGGCACAGCTACCTGCCGCTGATGGACGAGCTCAAGGCGAAGGCGCAGGCCGCTGGCCTGTGGAACCTGTTCATACCGCCATCGCTGGCCGAGTTCGCCGACCACGACGGGTTGAGCAACCTCGACTACGCGCCGCTGGCGGAGATCATGGGACGGGTGCTGTGGTGTCCGGAGGTGTTCAACTGCAATGCGCCCGATACCGGCAACATGGAAGTGTTCATGAAGTACGGCACGAAAGCGCAGCAGGAGCGCTGGCTGACACCGCTGCTGGCCGGCGAGATACGCTCCTCCTACGCGATGACCGAACCGCAGGTGGCCTCCTCAGACGCCACCAACATCGAGCTGCGCATCGAACGCGAGGGCGACGAGTGGGTGCTGAACGGCCGCAAGTGGTTTATCACCGGCGCCATGTACGAGCGCACGCAGATCTTCATCGTCATGGGCAAGTCCGACCCGGACAACGCCAACCGTCACAAGCAGCAGACCCAGGTACTGGTACCGAAAAACACCGCGGGATTGGCACTGCTGCGGCCCCTCACGACACTGGGCTACGACGACGCCCCGCTGGGCCACGCGGAACTGCGCTTCGACAATGTGCGCGTGCCGGCAGAGAACGTGCTGCTGGGCGAGGGACGCGGCTTCGAGATCGCCCAGGGGAGACTTGGCCCCGGCCGCATACACCACTGCATGCGCCTGATAGGCTCCGCGCAGCGCGCGCTGGAACTGGCCTGCCGGCGCGTCGAGTCACGCACGACCTTTGGCCGCACCCTCAGCCAGCACCAGTCGGTGCGCGAGGACATCGCGCGCAGTTTCTCGGAAATCGAGATGATGCGGCTGCTGGTGCTGAAGACCTGCGCAAGGATGGACGAGGTAGGCGCAAAGGGAGCAATGGACCTGATCGCGGCGAGCAAGACCAGCGTGCCGATCATGGCCCAGAACGTCATCGACCGCTGCATGCAGATGCACGGCGCCGGGGGCCTGACGGAAGATTATCCCATGGCCGAGGCGTTCAATTACGCCCGCTGGTGCCGCCAGGCGGACGGTCCGGACCAGGTACACCTGATGGCGCTGGGCAAACAGGTCATCAAGCGTTTCGCCGACTGACAGGACCTAAGGGGACCCTAGGGGACAAACTATCCGGGGACAGACCCCAATTAAATTGATGAATCGGAGATTCATCAATTTAATTGGGGTCTGTCCCCTCGCAACTCCCTAGGCCGCCTTCCTGGCGCCGGGGGGTTTTGACTTGGACGCGCCCTGCTTCGCCCGGGACTTGCGGGCCGGCGCTTTCCTGGCAGCGGATTTCTTGCGCGCAGCCTTCTTCTTCGCCGGTTTCTTCAGGTTATCGCTGTGCGGCGCATGCTCGCGCATCGCCTGCCGGTCTGCCCGCGTGGGCGGCGGCCGCCGGCGGGAGGCGCGCGGCCGGTGGTAACTATCCTCCGGGGGGCGCAGGTCACCGCTCTCAAAGCGCCGCAGAATCTCCTCCATGGTGCGGCTGATCTTGGTGCAGGTACGTATGGCCTCCACGCGGGGGAAGGTCGATCGCTCCCCTGCCTCCATCAGCTCCACCAGGTCGT
Source organism: Halioglobus sp. (assembly GCA_033722815.1). Classification (GTDB taxonomy): domain Bacteria; phylum Pseudomonadota; class Gammaproteobacteria; order Pseudomonadales; family Halieaceae; genus Marimicrobium. The sequence continues at coordinate 116 of JAWVYG010000772.1, read as the reverse complement.
CCTCGTCCAGGTGCGACAGCAGTTTGGCGGGATTGTAGAAGCCGAAGCTCGGTACGATATTGATATCGCCGCTGTACTCCTGGTCGAGCAGCGCATGCACGCTGCTCACCAGCATG
>JAWVYG010000771.1:0-2006 GCA_033722815.1 Halioglobus sp. | reverse complement strand
CGCGTACAGACAGTCGCACAACTGCTGCAGGCCAGTGGTTACCGCACCAGCGTTACGGGTAAGTGGCACCTGGGTGCTGAGAAAAACAACCTGCCTCCTGCACGCGGCTTCGACGACTCGCTCATCCAGGCTGACAATGGTGCCGACAACTACGAGATGCGACCCTACCTGCCAATGAGGCCTGAGGCCCGCTGGTACGATAACGGGGAACGCCTCGAGCATTTGCCCGGCGACTTCTATTCGTCCACCGCCTTCGTCGACCGTACCCTTGAATTCCTGCGCGCCGGTAAAGACAGCCAGCAACCCTTCTTTGCCTACATCGCTTTCCAGGCCAACCACACGCCCATCCAGGCACCCGCAAGCTTCATCGATGCCTATCGGGGGCGGTACACCGAAGGCTGGCCAGAGGCTTACGTGGCGAGGACGGAAAACATCAGGGCCATGGGTTTACTGGCGGCCGACGCTACGCTGGCCGAAGGCCCGTCCCGGGAAGCCTGGGACGCGCTCACCGCGGAGCAGCAGTACTTCGAGGCGCGGCGCATGCAGGCCTATGCAGGCATGGCTACCGCGATGGATCACGAAATAGGCCGGCTGGTGAGTTGGCTTAAGGAGGCCGACCTCTATGACAAGACGGTGTTCGTGGTGCTCTCCGACAATGGCGCTACCACCAGCGACGCCTACGACAATCCCGCGGCGCGGCGCTGGCTGGAAAGCACGTACGAACGGGAGGTGGAGCGGCTCGGCGAAAAAGGCAGCTGGATCGCATCGGGCAGATACTGGGGCCGCGTGTCAAATGCACCGTTCGCTGGTCAGAAGTTCTCAGCTTCCGGGGGTGGCATGCGCGTACCGCTGATTATTGCGGGCACGGAGATCACGGAGCCCGACACCATCCAGCGGGATTTCGCTTATATCACTGATATCGCACCCACACTGCTGGACCTCGCAGGATGGACGCCACAGGATGCGCCGGCCGGCACGCAGACCATGTCGGGCAGCAGCCTGGTCCCCTTGCTCGTCCCCGGCAAGGACACCTCGCAGGCAGGCCGTGCGCCAGTCGGCTACGAGTTTTCCGGCAACGCGGCTTTGTTTCACGGCGACTACAAGATTGTGCGGAACCTGCCGCCAGCGGGCGACGGCCGCTGGCGGCTCTTCAATACCTTGCTGGACCCGGGTGAAACCCGAGATCTGGGTGAGAAGGAGCCAGCACGGCTGCGGGAGATGCAATCAGCCTATGCGTCCTACGCCAGCAGGGCCGGTGTGCTGCCGATGCCCGATGATTACTCGCTGGGACGGCAGGTGATAATCAATGCCCTGCTGTTTTTCTACCTGCCCAGATACGCGCCGTGGATTGCCGCTGTTGCACTGCTGATTCTGGGCGCGATCCTTGTTGTGCGGCAGCGGCGGGCTGCAGCCTCATGAAGGTTCGACTGCTGACACTGTGGATGATCTGCCTGGCCGGTTGCAGTCCGGTGCAGGACCCGACCCTGTTCCCCGAGTACGACCCTGCCACGGCGGAAGGGCCGCCTGCCAAACCGGCCATCGCGTTCAACCCGACCCGGCACCTGCTCTGGGGCGACCTGCACATTCATACCAGCTACTCGACCGACGCCTATGTACTGGGCGTGCGGGCAAGCCCGGATGACGCCTACACCTTCGCCCGCGGCGGTACTATCGAACACGCCGCCGGCTACCCGATCCGCATCGAACGGCCTCTGGACTTCGCCGCGGTGACCGATCATTCCGAGTACATGGGAGCGGCACGGGTGGATGACAGCAGGACACTGCCCCTGGATAAACGCGACCTGCGCACGAGACTGCTCAATGACGGACCGTTGTCTCTCGCCTGGGCTATGCTGCGAACCGTGGGCCATGTGACGGGGCTGGATCACTTTGCGCTGACACCGGAAACACGCGCCATCGCTGTCGATGCCTGGGAGTTGATGGTCGAGACCGCCGAGGCGCACTACCAGCCAGGTGCGTTTACTACTCTTGTAGGCTACGAGTGG
>JAWVYG010000770.1:0-2008 GCA_033722815.1 Halioglobus sp. | reverse complement strand
TTCAGCACCATGCGCAGGCTGGTGCTGTCGATGGTGCCTGTGGCCAACAGCACGCCCAGGGGTACACAGACCAGGAGCAGCAGGGCGGCGCCCAGCAGGAGCAGGATTTTGCGCATTGGAGGATCCTTTTGACGGACGTTCCGGGTGCCGGTTGAAGGCGGCGAGGACTATACCACAGGCGGCTGGCGGGCCCTAAGCAGGGCGATGGCAGGGGTATCCGGTACAATTCCGCAGATAATGGAATAATGTGAACAATATCACATTCTATATTGGAATAAAAATTATAAATCAACAAGTTATGGTGGACTTTCAGCCTCGAAAGGCCTATTTTGCTAGAAAACGTCGACTCTGATGTGGTTCCTGCTCATGTCGAACCGGCGTCTATCCTGCGGGGCGGCAGGGCACGGGATAACGATCGGTAACAGCAGGGGGGGCGCGAAAGCGGATGCTGAAAACCCTGAAAATGTCTACTGCTGAACTGAACTGCGGCATGTTTGTCAGTGGCCTCGATCGTCCGTGGCTGGGTACGCCTTTTGTCACGCAGGGCTTCTTCATCGAGGACCAGGACGATATCGAACGCCTGCGGAAATACTGCGAGTGGGTGCTGGTCGATACGCGGCGCAGTCGCAAGGCCGGTATCAAGCGCAGTCGCCCTACGGCCGCCACGAGCCGTGAAAAGCGCTCCGAGCGCCAGCGTACCGAACGGCCCCGGGTGCCGATTGAACAGATATTCCACGATCGCGAGCTGACGGTTTATGCCGACGACAGCGAGTGGGAGGACGAGAAGCCGTTGGCGCTGGACGCCATGAGCACCCTGTTCACCGACATCGACGAGATGTTCGAGGATGTGGGAGAAGGCGAGAAGCTGAACGTGGTGCGCCTGCGCAAGTCTGTCGACCCCGTCGTCGACAGCATCAGCCGTAACCCGGACGCGTGCCTTTGGGTATCGCGGATGAAGCAGCACGACACCTACACCTACAAACACTCCCTGAGCGCCTCCATCTGGGCGGTCGCCCTGGGCCGGCAGATTGGCCTTGCGCGACACGACCTGCGTTCCCTGGCGATGGGCGCGATGCTGATGGACATCGGCAAGCTGAAGGTGGCGCCGGAGCTGCTGCAGGCCGATCGCGAACTGACGCCCCAGGAGACTGCGGAAGTGGCGGGGCATGTCAGCCACGGCCTCGACATTCTCACCGATGCGGGCATGCTCAACCGCGATGTACTGGACATGGTCGCGCATCACCACGAGCGCTATGACGGATCCGGCTATCCTGATGGCCTGTGCAGCGAGGAAATCCCGCCGTTTGCGAGGATAGCGGCCGTCGTGGACACCTACGACGCGCTGACGACCAAGCGCAGCTACGCCGAGGCATTGTCGCCCTCCGATGCGATAAAAATGCTGTACAAGGCCCGCGATACCGAGTTCCAGGCGGAGTTTGTCGAGGCGTTCATCCAGGCGGTTGGCATTTACCCCGCGGGCACGCTGGTGGAGCTGTCATCCGGCGAGGTGGGCGTGGTGGTCGCCGAGTATCGCACCCGCCGCCTGCGTCCCAAGGTCATGCTGTTGCTCGACAACAACAAGCGCGAGCTGCGCCGCTCACGGGTCATCGACCTGCAGGAGCTGGACGCCCAGGCGGGCAGTGCGGGCCTGACCATCAAGCGCAGCCTGGAGCCCGACGCCTTCGGTATCGACCTGTCGCAGGTGGCCATTTAGCCTCCGCCGGCGCCCGCTTGACCTGCCGGCACCCGCTCCACACAATACGGCGCGTTGAGGGATTCGTTTGCCTCGGTGAACTTCAGTCCCGGTTATCGACTCCAACACACGACCACTGCCATGGAGCAATGCGCTATGTCCCGTCCGCTACCCACAGCCGCCCCGCGTCATTTCTCCGTCACCGTGCTGGCGACCCTGTTGTTCCTGTGTTCGTCGTGGGCACAGGCCAACAGTTACGCGGACGCCATCCGCTCCTTCAGCAACGCCGGCGAGAGCGCAGAGTATTTCCAGAGC
>JAWVYG010000769.1:0-2017 GCA_033722815.1 Halioglobus sp. | reverse complement strand
ACCGCCACCGCCGCCACCGCCGCAGGCGGCCAGCAGCAGCGTGCACAGGAGCACGGCGGGTGTAAAGGCGCGTACATTCAGTCCCACGTTTGCCCTCCTGCAACACAAGCCAGAGCCATTCACAAAGCGCCACTTTAACAGATAATCGGCCGGTTTCGGCGGCCATCCGGGTCATTCGAGCAGCGTGTACAGGTAGTATCCTATACTCCTTCGACTGGCAGGAATCCCACGGTAGAGAGGCAGGAGCTATGGGCAACTATTTGCGCGCAGGCATGGGCATTGTACTGTGCCTGCTGGCGTTCACGACGCAGGCTGAAACCGACAAGCCCAACATACTGGTTATCTGGGGCGACGACATCGGCTGGTCCAACCTCAGTGCCTACCACCGCGGCCTGCTGGGCGGCAGCACGCCCAACATCGATCGCATCGCCAACGAGGGCGCCCTGTTCACCGACTACTACGGCGAGCAGAGTTGCACCGCGGGGCGTTCGGCGTTCATAACGGGTCAGCACCCGCTGCGCACCGGGCTGCTGAAAGTGGGTCTGCCCGGCGCCGATATCGGGATTCGCGAGCAGGACCCCACGCTGGCGGGGCTGCTGAAACCCCACGGCTACACCAGTGGCCAGTTCGGCAAGAACCACCTCGGCGACAAGGATGAGTTCCTGCCCACCAACCACGGCTTCGACGAGTTCCTGGGCAACCTCTACCACCTCAACGCCGAAGAGGAACCGGAGACCTACTTCTATCCCAAGGATCCCGAGTTCCAGAAACGCTATGCGCCCCGCGGCGTGATCCATTCCTTCTCCGACGGCAAGGTCCAGGACACGGGGCCGCTGACGCGCAAGCGCATGGAGACCATCGACCAGGAGTTCACCGACGCCGCGCTGAAGTTCATCGATCGCGCCCACAACGACAACAAACCGTTCTTTGTCTGGTTCAATGCCACGCGGATGCACGTGTGGACGCGCCTGGCGCCGAAGTGGCAGGGCGCCAGCGGCTACGGTCTTTACGCCGATGGCCTCATGGAGCACGACTACCACGTCGGCCAGCTGCTGGATAAACTCGACGAGCTTGGCATCGCCGATAACACGATCGTCGTCTACTCCACCGACAACGGCTCCCAGACGAACACGTACCCCGACGGTGGCGCCGAGCCGTTCCGCGGCGAGAAGGGTTCCACCTGGGAGGGCGGCTTCCGCGTGCCTGCCCTGATCCGCTGGCCCGGGGTGGTCAAGCCGGGCACGATCATCAACGATATCTTCAGTCACCAGGACTGGTTACCGACGCTGATGGCGGCCGCCGGCGAGCCCGGTATCAACGCCAAGCTGCGGAAGGGCCATCGCGTCGGCGACATGACCTACAAGGTGTACCTGGACGGGTACGACCAGACCGACCTGCTGTCCGGTAAAGGCCCCGGCAAGCGATCGACCATCTACTACTTCGACGACAACGCCAACTTCAATGCGCTGCGCTGGAACGACTGGAAGATTCACTTCGCGGTCAACTGGGACGGCTGGGGCGGGCCGCGGGAAGCCTTCAATTTCCCCCGCGTCATACACCTGCGCTCGGACCCCTACGAGGGCTCCCTGGAGTCGGGCCTGTACGCGCGCTTCTTCGGCGACCAGCTGTGGCTGTTCGTCCCCATGCAGCAGGAGGTGGGCAAGTGGCTCAGTACGTTCCGCGAGTTCCCACCGCGCCAGGCGGTGGCCAGCTTTACCATCGACCGCCTGATGCAGCAGATGCAGCAGATGATGCAAATGCAGCAGATGAAGAAGATGGCCGAGGGCGCCGGGGGCAATAAGCCCCCACCGCAGAAAGCGGCGCCCTAGCGCAGGGCGCTCGGCTGCCCTCACCGCAAACCTCTGTTTGACCTATGGCGGACAGGTGGTGTGCTGTCTGCTGCTTTTGGTCTGGTAGGCCTGACGGCGCCAACACGCCAGCGCTCGGAAGGCTGAGATACTCGCCCTGGCGTGTCGGCACCGTCAGGCCATTTGAGCGGAATAACTGCTGAAGGATT
>JAWVYG010000768.1:0-2019 GCA_033722815.1 Halioglobus sp. | reverse complement strand
GAACAGGTCGGTCTCGGTCTGCACCATCATGACGGGGACTCGAAGGTCCGTGCGGACATTGACCACCGGGGGTGTGGGCACCAGCACCTCCTCGAAGAAGTTGCCCTGCAGCGCGGCGCTCCCGGCGATGCGGCTGTGGATAAAGTAGCCGTCGAACAACGCGTGTATCGGTGCGAAGGCATTGACGTAGGTCATCAGGCGATGGGCGGACTGGGACTCGCCGGCGGCGATGAAGCGCTGCGGCACGAGGCCGCCCAGCAGCATGTCCGAGCTGCGCAGGGCCTGGGCCACCTGGGAGTAAATGTCGTAGGAGTACGCGTCCCCCGGATGGAACAGCGTGGTGTAGCGATCGTCGACGGCCTGGCCGAGCAAGTCGGCCGCGCGGCCATCCAGCAGTGCCGCGACGCCTTCACGCTGGGCGGACACACCCACCCAGGCGTACCCGCTGCGAATCATTTCCGTGTGCAGCATGCCCCAGTCCGGGGCGGAGTCGAAACCCGCGCTGACGTTCAGCCACTCCAGCACCACCGTGCCGTTGAACGCCGCCGGGTCCGCCGGGCGCATCTCCACGATACGCGTCCGGTAGTCCGACTGGTCGCTGGGCTGGATTTCCCAGCGGCCGTCGCTGCGGAACTCGTTGGCGTTGATGTAGGCCTGCGCGGTACCGGCGACGATATATTCGTGTTGCTCGTAGCCGACGCTTTCCGGCGTGAAGAAAGTGGTTACCAGTACCGTTTCACCGGGCGGCGGCATCTCCGCCTGCGCGGCGGGGACGCTCACGATGCGATCGTTGCCGCCGCCCGGCACCGCGAGGTTCTTGTTGTCCATGTGACCGTTGTCGCTGCAGCCTTGCAGCAGTGCGGTGAACAGTGTGCCGACCACTATGGCAAGGCGTTGTGTGAAAGTGGGCTTTGGCCGTAGAAACATAGTGTCTTTTCCTGGGTATTATTATGGCTCTGGCTTGCATTATGGCAGCGCGTGACTTGCCCGGGGTTTCACCTGCTCACCGCCGGGGTTGTCGATCAAAAATATAGCATAAAGGGCCGCTGCAGTTGCCCCGTTGTCGTCGACCTGCAGCGTTATGCCAGCGATCGCGCGTGCCGGCTCGACGTGATATCTGTCGCCGATGCCTTGCCGGATGCTTATCACGCAGCCTGCAACGCCTCCGTGGCAGGCGTCTCCGCCGCATGTCGATATTTACATTCCCTGTTCATTCTCCGGGAGGTAGGTCTGGAAAATGTCGCCCAGGTTCTCGTTGTCGTGGGCGGGTACGCGGTAGTAGGTGCGAATAAACACCGAGCTGTCCTCACCGAAGCAATAGGTTTCCAGGCTGTACTGCAGCTGTGAGCCGTCGGGACCCTCGAAGTGGTTCTCCAGGCACCAGGCAACCTCGTTGCCGCAAACGAACAGGGTGCCCGGCTGTATGCGAAAGCGCACCCGCGGCTGGAACAGGTCCCACGAATCCTCACAGCAGTGTTTGAAGCCTGTCTTCTCGGGCGTGCCCACCGGGTCGAGCATGCGGAAATCGCCGGTGGCCACCGTACGCCAGTTGTCTATCCACGCCTGCTTGTCGCCGGCATTCCACAATTCGGGGTAGTTCCTTGCCCACTCGAGCAGCGTTTTCTTGTGCGGTATCGGCATGGTGTTTTCCTTGCATCGATGTCTGTAGTCGTTGATTTACTTCGCCGGACCTGCGCGCTGCGCCTCATGCACACCCATACAGCCGGTGATCATGGGCAGGTCCAGGTAGGTCTTTATGCCCGGCATCGTCGCCTCGCACACCGCGGGCACGGAGTTGACGAGGTGGAAGCCGGTCGTACTCAGGCCCTGGGCGACGCGTTCGGACTGGTTGAGTTCCGGCGGGAAGTCGACGTCGATGAACAGGTTGACGTCTCCCTCAATCTTGATGCGCCACCCTGACTCCCGGGGGATGTCCATTTTTTCCTGCAGCCGCGTCTGGGCATTGTCATCCATGAACCAGATCTGCTCCTGTACGATCTCGGTACCCTCGCGGGTGCG
>JAWVYG010000767.1:0-2026 GCA_033722815.1 Halioglobus sp. | reverse complement strand
TTGAAGTGGTCGAAGTCGAATTCCGGGCAGTCGCTGGTGTCGAGTATGACCAGCCCGGCCGTGTGGTGGTAGACGTTATCCGTCTCGCCGGCGATGAACAGGATGTCGTCCTTTTGCAGCTGCTTGAGAGACGCCATCAGGCGGTTCCCCTGATCGCCACGCGCAGGCACCAGCCGGTCCTTACCTCAGTCGATTTCATCGCACCACTCCGCTGTCGAACCCACACATTCAGTTTGCTAGTTAGCGCCCGGCAGCGCTAATGATTTGTATCAATAGAAGGACAGGGTACGCCGCGCCCAGGCGCGGCTCGAGCCGCGGCCCGCACGACCCGGCCGGGTAAATGGCGCGCCAGCATTTACCCTGTCCTACTTATAACCCGGCGCTATAGCGCCAGGCCCGCAAGCGCCTGTTCCCTCGCCCAGGGGTAATCTGCCTTGGCCGCGGGCGAGCGCTTGATGCGCTCCACCCTGACCAGGGCGCGGGGAATCTTGTAGCCGGCGATGCGACCGCGGCAATAGGTCTTGAGGTCTTCCAGGTCGAGGTCATCGCCATCAGGACTGCTGTACACCGCCACCACGATATTGCCCCAGCGATCATCGGGCACGCCGACCACCACGGTGTCTGCGATCGCGCGATGGGACTTCAGGACCGCCTCGACCTCCTCCGGAAAGACCTTCTCACCGCCGGTGTTGATGCTGGTGGAGTCGCGCCCGCGCAGGAGGATGGTACCGTCCGCCTCCACCGAGGCCATGTCGCCCGGGATCGCCCAGCGCTCGCCGTCGATCTCCACGAACGTCTGTGAGGACTTTTCCGGCGCCTTGTAATAACCCAGCGGCACACGGCCCTTCTTCGCGAGCCGCCCCACCACACCCGAGCCCGGCTGCACGGGAAGGTCGTCGTCGCCGAGTACCGTCATGTGCTCACCGACAACAAACCTGGGTTCGTCGGCATCGCCGTCGCCTGCACTCATCTTGTTGCCCATCGCGCCCGTCTCCGAGGAGCCGAGACCGTCGACGATCATGCGCCCGGGCAGCAGTTCCATGACGCGTTTCTTGGTGGCCGGTGAAAACAGCGCCCCCCCCGAGGCCACCGCGAACAGCGATGACATGTCGTACTTGTCGGGATTGGCCTGCAACTCGTCGCACAGCGGAATCGCCATGGCGTCGCCGACAATAACGATGAGGATCACCTTCTCGTCACCCACGGCGCGCAGGATGCGCGCCGGGTCAAAGACACCGCTGGCCGGCAGCACCAATGTGCCGGCGGCGAACAATGTGTTCATGGCCAGCCACTGGGCGGCGGCGTGCATCAGCGGCGGCGCTGGCAACGCCGCCATGTCCATGTCCGGGATCCGCTGCACAAGCTCCTCGGGCGCGCTGATCGGCCCCTTGCTGTAGTCCGGATCGCCGCCGCCCATGGCGGCGAAGAAGATATCCTCGTGGCGCCACATCACCCCCTTCGGCATGCCGGTGGTGCCCCCGGTGTAGATGATGTACAGGTCATCGCCGCTGCGCTCCTCGAAGGCGCGCTCGTCACTGGCGCCTGCGAGCGCCTCCTCGTAGCGGACCCAGCCCGGCGGGTCCGCGGCGGTGGCGGCGTCTTCGACCACCAAGAGGCTGCGTAACGTGGCCTGCTGCGACGCCACGGGCGCGGCCCTGTCCAGGAACTCGGGATGACAGACCAGGCCCGCCAGGTCGGCGTTATCGTAGATATAAGCAAGCTCCGCTTCCACATAATTGAAGTTGATGTTGATCGGCACCGCGCGGATCTTGAACGCCGCGAGCATGCCCTCGATAAACTCGCTGCCGTTGCGCAGCTGCAGTCCCACGTGATCGCCACGACCGATACCGCAGGACTGCCAGTAGTGGGCCAGCCGATTGGCACGCGCATCCAGCTCGGCAAAGCTCAGCCTGCGCTGGTCGCAGACGAGGACGGTCTTGTCGGGCCGGGCATCGACGATGCTCTCGAACAGGTCTGCCAGGTTGAATTGCATGCGCTATCCCATATTTGCCGGTGTGCAGGCCCC
>JAWVYG010000766.1:0-2036 GCA_033722815.1 Halioglobus sp. | reverse complement strand
GTCAGCCGTGTCGCAAACGCACTGCTGGCCGCCGGCTCCCGCGGCGAACAACCGCGGCGTGGTACGCAGGTGCACGGTCATACCAAGGCTGGCAAACGACTCCATGACCAGTTCGCCGGCCTCGGGGTCCTCCCGCGGCAGCAGCCGTTCGGCACGCGTCACGACGGTCACCGCGCTGCCCAGCCCGGCGAAGGCCTGCGCGAGTTCACAGCCGATGGGCCCGCCCCCCAGCACCAGCAGCCGGCGTGGCTGTTCGCGAATCTCCCACACCGTATCCGACGTCAGGTAGTCGAGCTCCTCGATGCCGTCGATGGCCGGCACCGTCGGCCGCGCCCCGCTGGCGATGACGATGTTGCGCGCGCTGATGCGCTCGCCGTTTACCTCGACCTCCCACGGCGAGACGATACGCGCGTCGCCCTGCACGCAGGTCACGCCGAGGGAGGTGAAGCGCTCCACCGAATCGTGGGGCTCGATGGTCTTGATCGCCGCCTGTACGCGCTCCATCACCTCGCGGAACTTTACCGTCACCGGCACGGCGGCCAGTCCGAACTCCTCGGCCCGGTGCAGGTAGCGCGCGATACGCGACGAGCGGATCAGCGCCTTGCTCGGCACACAGCCGGTATTGAGGCAGTCCCCACCCATCCTGTGGCGCTCGATGAGCGTCACCCTGGCCTTCACCGTCGCGGCGATCAGCGCGGCCACCAGCCCCGCGGAACCGGCGCCGATAACCACCAGGTTGTTGTCGAACTGCGCGGGGCGCCTGTAGCGCGACAGCGCACGGCGCGCCTGCAGCCGCTGCAGTATCCAGCGCGCCAGCAGGGGGAACACGGCCAGCAGCGTGAAGGAGAACACCAGTGGCGGCGTCAGGATGCCGGACGCGGATTCCAGCTGGCCGAGCTGTGTCCCGGCATTCACGTACACGGCGGTGGCGGGCAACATGCCCAGCTGCGACACCCAGTAGAAGGTGGCGCTGCGGATAGGCAACAGCCCCATCAGCAGGTTGATCACAAAGAACGGGAACAGCGGCACAAGCCGCAGGGAGAACAGGTAGAAGGCGCCGTCTTTCTCGAATCCGCTGTTGAGCGCGCGCAACTGCTTGTCGAAGCGCCCCTGCACCCAGTCCCGCAGCAGCACGCGCGACACCAGGAACGCCAGTGTGGCGCCGACGCTGCTGGCGAAGGACACCAGCAGCAGGCCGTACCAGAAGCCGAACAGCGCACCGCCGGCCAGGGTCATTATCGTGGCGCCGGGTATGGACAGCGCGGTGACGACGACGTAGACGACAAAGTACACCAGGCCCGCCCGCAGCGGGTTGTCGGCATACCACTGGCGCAGCTCGCTGATCCGGGTTTTCAACACGTCAAACTGCAGGCTGGCGGCGATATCGAAATACCAGGCTGCCCCAAGGGCGATCGCGATGACCGCGATCACGATAATCTGCTTGCTGCGCACGGTTTGCCTCCGCCCTGTCTCAAGTGCCGCGAATGCCGAAGCCCAGAAGTGCCAATAGGCCACAGGCTGTCACAAAGTACAACGGCGGAAGGGAAAAGTTCGTCCCGTCTATAGCGCCTGGCAATAACGGCATTCCCAAAAACTCTATGGCCGCGGTTGTGCGCCCCGGGCCCGGTGGTATGATTAGCCCCCGTTAAGCGGCCCCGGGGCGCCGCAGATCAACCGGAGAACACAATGTCAGAACAGATCGTACATGTCAGCGACTCCACCTTTGACGCGGAAGTGCTGAATTCCGAAATTCCCGTGCTCGTCGACTTCTGGGCGGAGTGGTGCGGCCCCTGCAAGATGATCGCGCCGGTACTGGACGAACTGGCCAGCGAATACGACGGCAAGATCAAGGTGTGCAAGGTCGACGTGGACGCCAACCCCGACATCCCGCCGAAGTTCGGCATTCGCGGCATACCGACGCTGATCGTGTTCAAGGGCGGCAACGCCGAGGCGACCAAGGTCGGCGCGTTGTCCAAGACCCAGTTGACCGAGTTTATCGAGGAAGTCATCTGATCTCCGGGCCCGGCGCCGCCGGG
>JAWVYG010000765.1:0-2053 GCA_033722815.1 Halioglobus sp. | reverse complement strand
TTGCCAAAGCTTAGCCCAGGTTGGGCGCCCGTGCCGGGGATTGTTGCTGTTGTACGTGTGGCCGTGCCGGCCATGGCTGCGCCACCGGGTCGCTGGCGCAACGCCGCGCGCTCAGTCGTTGCCGAACCAGCCGTCGAGCCGGCGCAGCACCTCCGCCAGGATATCGCCTTCGAGGTTTGCCCGCGCGGCGGCGTAGATACCCGCCTCGGTGAGCACCGTCGGATCCGCCTCGACGCGCGGGCTGTCGTCGGCGTAGTTGACGTCCAGCGTGACCGCCTTGAAGCCGCCCTCGGCATTGCTCCAGGGCTCCCACAGCGGCAGGCTGCTGCCGTTGGGATCGCCGCTGCGGGCGAAGCTGCTCCAGTAGCTCACCATGATCTCGCTCATGGTGGCGCGGCTGGCGGCATTGGCGGGCGTGAAGAAGATATCCGTGAACGCGGGGAAGATGAAGATGTCCTCGTTGCCCATCATGAAACTGATCTCCGCGCTGTGGAAGGCGCCGCCGGTCTCGCCGAAGTCCAGCGGCAGCGGACTGTCGCCATTCTCGTCGTTGGATCCCCAGTTGAAGCGGTACACGTACAGTTCGGGCATGTCGTCGACGCCGCGCAGCTGCGTGGCCAGCCGGTCCGCGCCGGTGACGCGCCAGGCGTCGCTGAGATAGCGCCCCACCGCGGCGCGCAGTTCGTCCGGGCCGTCGGGGTAGGCGTTGAATCCCAGCGGGTTGGTGTACAACTTCTGCTCGTCCTTGTTGGTGCCGAACAACAGGGGCACCTTGCCCGGGAAGTCGCCGCTGGCGAGCACATCATACCCCGCCTGGGGAATCACCGCGCCGTCGCCGATGATCTCGCTGGTCCTGGCCAGGCCCAGCAGGGTCTCGGGGTCGACGCTGCGCAGGTAACTCGCCAGTTCGTCCTGCGTCAGCGGCTGCGCCGGTGCGCCCTCGAGCGCCAGCAGGTCGTCGACCAGCGCCTGCGCCTGCTCCGCGGCAAGCGCCCTGTCGTTGACGCTGCCACCGAGGCTCTGCACGACGCCCTTGTGAAACAGGTCGCGGGCTTCTTCGCTGATGAGCAGCGTCAGCACGTTGGCGGCGCCCGCGGACTCGCCGGCCACGGTCACGTTGTCCTCGTCACCGCCGAACTGCGCGATATTGTCCTGCACCCAGCGCAGCGTGGCGATGATGTCCAGCGTGCCGTAGTTGCCCGAGTCGTCGAGTGCATCTCCGCTCTCCAGCGCCTGCGCGTACAGCCAGCCCAGGGCGCCGAGCCGGTACTGCACCGTGACGACGACCATGTTGCCGCGTTCGGCCAGGCGCGCGCCGTCGTAGGCGGGGAACTCCTGCCCGGTGTCGCCGTTGTTGTTGCCGCCGCCGTGTATCCACACGAACACCGGCAGGTCCCGCTCCTGCGACTGCGGGCGGAACACGTTGAGATACAGGCAGTCCTCGCTGCCCGCGAACGCGTTGGAAAAGTACAGGAACTGGGGGCAGAACGCCGGCAGCGCCTGCGTCTGCAGGGTGTCGGTCCAGGGCGCGACCGGGCGCGGCGCTTTCCAGCGCAGCTCCCCGACCGGCGGCGCCGCATAGGGGATGCCGAGGAACTCCCAGCTGGCGGCGCGCTGGCTCGCGCGGCCCTCGATAGGGCCGGCATCCAGCGTTACGGCAGTACCCAGCTCCGCGGGTGTGTCGTCCGACCCGCCGTCGGAACAGGCCGCGAGACCCAGCAGCATGACGAGACTGGCAAGGATAAAACGCATGGCGACGCCCTCGGGGAAACGTGGAGATGGAGCCGATTATGCCGCCTCAGCGTCGAGCGCGAAAGCGGGTCGCGCTCACTGGTAGGCGTTGACCCTGTCCAGGTCGTCGTCGCTGGCGGCGACACGCTCTGCGGCACAGGCGGCACTGGAGGCCTCACGGGCGCGGCGGAAACAGGTCAGGGCGCCGTCGTCCCCGATGCACCAGCGCTGGCCGCCGTCGAGGCTGGCGACGTCTACTGCGGGCTGCCCGCTGCACTGGGCCTGGTAAATGCGGTAGAAATCACCGGAGGGGAGTATCCCG
>JAWVYG010000764.1:0-2054 GCA_033722815.1 Halioglobus sp. | reverse complement strand
TGTGGGAGCACCCCGCACTCGCCCGCAATACGCGCGGCGAACCCCGCGTGCTGGCGCGCTACGATGCGACCAGTGGCACCCTGCAGGAGCAGGTTGCCGACGGCAGCGGGCACGGCACCCACATGAGCAGCATCATCGCCCACAGCGGCCCAACACTGAGCGGCGGCCAGCCCACCGGCACCTACAAGGGCGTGGCGCCGGACGCCAACCTGGTAGCGGTAAAAGTGCTGGACCGGGAGGGGCGCGCACACATCCTGGACATCGCCCAGGCGGTGCAGTGGGTGGTGGATAACCGGCAGCAGTACAACATACGCATTCTGAATATCTCCCTCGCCCAGCGGCCGCGCTGGCCCTACTGGGAAGACCCGGTGACCCAGGTTGTCATGCGCGCCTGGGCCGCCGGCATTACCGTGCTGGCGGCCGCCAGCAACGAAGGCCCGGAGCCGATGAGCATAGGCTCCCCCGGCAACCTGCCCTACATCATCACCGTGGGCGCCGTTACCGACTCGTGGACGCCCGACACCCGCGACGACGACTATATTCCCGATTTCTCGTCCCGCGGGCCCACGCCCAGCGGGCACGTCAAGCCCGACATCGTGGCGCTGGGCGGCCACATGACCGGCCTGACCCCGCCGGACGCACAAATGGCGGAGCAGGACCCGGAGAACATGCTGAGCACCGGCGAACTCATTTCCACCGGCTCCTCCCAGTCTGCCGCACTGGTATCGGGCATCGCCGCCCTGCTGCTGCAGCTGGAACCCGGGCTTACCCCCGACGACATCAAGTGCAAGCTGACCACCAGCGCCGAGCCGGCCATCAACGCCGACGGCACCCTCGCCTACAGCCCCTTCGCCCAGGGCTACGGCTACGTTACCGCCCCGAGGGCAGTGACGCTGGGCCGCACGGACTGCGAGAGCAGCGCGGCGCAATTGCAGGCGGACCTGCAGGGTGTGGAGCGCGTGTTCGGCCCCGCGGTGTTCCATGATGACGACGCAACCGCCCGCCTGCCCGCGGTGCAGGGCCAGATTTCGACGCTCCCAAGCGCCAAGGGTATGAGCGATACACGCAAATGGGGCGTCAAAGACCACATAGAGCGACTGGACAAGGCGGCCATCGATCGATATCGCAAAAGCGACCTGCCCCTGAACTGGCTGCAGCTGTACCTCGAAGAGAAAACCGCGATAGAGAAGCTCGGCGACCCAGCGGCGCCCTGAGCCGGCGCCCTCACAGCGCCGGCCAGGAAACGACACCTGACCCGTCCGGGTTACCCCCGACCTCCACTCCCGGGCCAGATTAATATTTAATAATTCAACCGCTTAGGCGTCAGCCGACCCCGGCGAGCGAAATCCCGGACACCCCCTCCGTCGCTTGCCCAAAAAGGGGTACCAACCCCTCTATATTTGCCCTAGCCCACACCGTATAACTGCGTCAAGCATCGTAGGAAAAGAATGCGAACTCGGCCCTCACAAGGGGCTCATTAGGAGAACAGGGTCACATTAATGGCCCGGTAAATTGGTGAAAGAAGGCAGGAAAACTATGAAAACTCTGAAAAGAGTGGGCTACCTGAGCAGTGCAACCCTCGCACTCGCGCTCGCGGCGCCCGCAACGACGCTGGCCGATTCGGCCAAAGCCGAGAACTCCGGCAGCGTTGTACACCGAGTGAGCCACGCCCTGGCCAATACTCAGGAGTACACCGGTGCAGTGAACTCGGGCTCCAAGTGGGGCAAGCAGACCACCACTACCGCCGGCAAACCAGCCTGGGCGGGATCCGCTGAGGGCCAGAAGGTTCGCAGTGGGTATAAGTGGGGTGAAACTAATTCAGCGGACCAAGCTGGGCGAGGCTGGCGCAGAAACTCTGCCGATCAGGCAGGTAGCGGCTGGCGCAGAAACTCGCCAGAGCAAGCTGGACGAGGCTGGCGCAGGAATTTCGCCGAACAGGCAGGCAGTGGTTGGCGCAGAAACTCTGCGGAACAAGCCGGCAGAGGCTGGAGACGCTGACCTAAATTGTGTTGATGATAGGAATCGCGACAAAGTCCTTTCATCCAACATAGTTT
>JAWVYG010000763.1:0-2073 GCA_033722815.1 Halioglobus sp. | reverse complement strand
GCAGCGCGAGGTACTGCACCTGGTGTTTTACAGTGAGCTGACCCTGGAGGAAGCTGCGGACACGCTGGCTATCTCGGTCGGTTCTGCGCGCACGCACTACCACCGCGGCAAGTTACAGCTGGCCCAACTGTTGAACCTGGATTCTGACGATGACTGACAACAAGCCACAAACCGATGCCCTGGAAAGCAAACTCGGTGAACTGTTCGGTGCCATGCGTGAGCAGGACAGCCGCCGCGCGCCCCCGTTCCCGCTTGAACCCGGCGCGCGCGACACCTCTGTGCCGTCCGCGGCTTTTCACCCGGCACCGCGCAAGATGGTGGGCGCGCTCGCCGCGGCCGTCATCGTGGCGATAGTGGCCACACCCATGTCGCAGTCACCCGACGAGATCTACCTGCATGTGATGAACGAGAACATGCTGATGACTGACGAGCTGATGCTGGCGAGCCCCTCCGTGCTGCCCGAGCTGGACGACTATTCCGAGCTCTATGACACGGACTACGCCGATGAGCTCGACTACTTTGAACAACTTTAGCGATCGAGGTAACCCGCAATGACCATGCTGAAGACCCTGACCGCCGTCCTGTTGCTGACGGCCCTGCCCGCCATGGCCCAGCTGGGCCCGATCGAGGGTGCGCGCAACAATCGCCAGTTACTGGCGATGGGCCTGTACCCGCCGGACCTGATCATGCGCCATCAGCAGACCCTGGGCATTACCGAATCGCAGCGCAAGGCGATGCTGAAGCTGGTGAAGGACTTCCAGGCGGAGGTGGCGGAGCTGCAGTGGAACCTGCAGAACGAACAGCAGCAGATGCGCCAGTCACTGGCCGAGAACAGAATCGATACCGCGGCGGTTGTACCGCGCGTGGAGCGCGTGCTGGACATGGAGAGCCAGTTCAAGCTCGCCCACTTCAAGCTGCTGATCGCCATCAAGAACGAGCTGACGGACGCCCAGATAGAGCAGATCCGCCAGCGCCTGCGCGAGATGAGGCAGCGCAACAAGTAAGCACCGGCCGCCGCCATCGAGGTTTGCCGTCCGGCGGGTGCCGGGGCGCGAGCGGCGCCGCTTCGATAGCGTGCCCGCGCAATTCGCACCCCGCAGCCTGGCCTGGGCAATTCGCTGTCCCTGTCGCGCCATGCCCGAGCCGCAACCCGTCGCCAGGCTGCCTGCCCGATCCGCGCGCGGGTTGACTGCTTCCTGCCCGGCGCTACATTGTGAGGCTCTACCTCCCGGACGGGTTGTCACACCTTGGACAGAACCGAAGAACTGGCGCTGATCCAGCGCTGCATCGACCTGGACGCCGCAGGCTCCACGACCCTCGGTGCGCACACCGGGTCGTCGGCCGCCGAGCGATACACCGATGGTGAACGCTTCGAGCTGGAGATGCGGGCCATTCATCGCACCATGCCGGTACCGTGGCTGCACGCCGGCGAGTTGCCCGCGCCGGGCACGTTCAAGACGCTTGCCACACCGCTCGGCAGCGTGCTGGCCAACCGCGATGCGCAGGGGCAGGCGCATGCCTTCCACAATGTCTGCCGGCACCGGGGTGCGCAGCTGGTGGCCGAGGCCGGCGGCGAGTCGTCTCGCTTTACCTGCCCCTACCACGCCTGGAGTTACGGCCTGGATGGCGCCCTGCTGGCGGTGCCGGGGCGCGACGAGTGCTTTCCCGGTCTCGAGGCTGCCGAACGCGGCCTGGCGGCCATTCCCGTGGTCGAGGCGTTCGGCCTGCTGTGGCTCTGTCCGGGCGCCCCCGGCCCCGGCGATGCACGCGCACACCTGGACGAACACCTGGGTGAGATGGCGCACAACCTGGCGTGGCTCGACATGGCATCGCTGCACGTTTTCAAGCGCCACACCCGGGTGTGGCGGGCGAACTGGAAGCTGTTGTCGGAGGGCGGGCTGGAGTCGTATCACTTCCGCACGGCGCACCGCAATACCATCGGTCCGTACTTTCTCCACAACTGCAGCGTGCAGGACAGGCTGGGCCTGCACTCGCGCATGGTGCTGCCGACGAAGAAAATCGAGCGGCAGCGTGATTTACCCGAAGGCGAGCGACGCCTGCGCGACTTCAGTC
>JAWVYG010000762.1:0-2085 GCA_033722815.1 Halioglobus sp. | reverse complement strand
GGGCCTCGTTGTCCGGGGCTGTGTGGGCGCCTGAACCGTGGCCAGCGCGTACTGTCGCATAATTGCGACACCACAGGTAATTGATTTATCTACATAAATCTCTTCGCTGCACCTTTGTTGTCGCCAATAACCAACAGAACGCGCGTGTTTCTGCCCGATTTGGGGCAGAGAACCAGGCCGTCACGTTTTTGGTAATTTTAACACTCTGATTTTTAGGCCATTTTTGTGAACTGGCTCTCATTTTGCATTCTATCTGGCGACCTTTAGGGGCGTGTTTTCAAACAGAAGGGGATGTGTTTTGCCTTTGCAGTTCCAGCTCAGTGAAGATAGCCAACAACTAGACCAATACTACCAGCTGAGAGAACGATGTTTCCGTGAAGAACTGGGCCTTGACCAGTTCGATGGCTCCGAGGAAGAAGGGGATCTGACGAGCCAGGTGTTCCTCGCCATCGAGGACGGGCAGTGCCGGGGTGGGGTGCGGATTTCGCCGCACGCCACCCTGCAAAGCCAGATGGACGCGCTGAAGATCGATGGGGAGTCCTGCTGCATGTGGGAGCGCTTCGCGATCGACCCGGCCGCGCGCACTGTGGATTTTTTCCTGCAGTTCTGCGGCCACCTGGTCGACGCGACGCGCGACTGCGGCTTTGCGCACGCCATGGTGCTCAGTTCGCTGCGCAACGCCCGTTTCTATCGCCGCTGCCACAGCGCCCTCGGGGTGGATTTCCACATCCATCGCCAGGTGCCGCACTGTGCGCAGGGTTCCTTTGCGGGCCTGGAGCATTATCTCTCGGTAGCTTACCTGCAGCCTGTCGCGCAGCCACTGCGGCTCGCCGTCTGACTCAGGTCGGTTTATCGCCCGTCCTGCTGGCGTGAGCGGGATGCGGGCCTCTATAATCTCGGGGTGATTCCGCCACGGGACAGGGCGCCATGACAGGGACGACAGAACCCCTGCGCTTTGCGCAGTTGCACGTCGACGTGGCGCGCAACGCCACAGACGATTTCAATCCCTTCCACGATCCCGTGCGCTGGAGCTCCATCCGCGCCAATCCCTTCCCCGGCCCCGTCGTGCTGGGCTTCCAGCTGCTCGGCCTGGTGGCGGCGCGGATCGACCACCACCGCCTGGCGTGTGACGAGCACGAACAACTGGACTCCCTTGGCCTGCGTTTCAGTAATTTCGAGTGTCGCTTCGCCGGCGCCGTGCTGCCGGGGCAGGATGTAGAGGTTGTGGTGAAACCCTCGCGCACCGGCCATGGCGGCAGCCCCGCGCTGTCCAACCGGGTTGCCCTGTACGCCGATGGTCGCATTGCGCTGACGGGCTTCAAGCGCGAAACACGCGGCGCGCTGTACCTGCCGGATGTGGAGCCGTTCTCTGCGGATGAACTCGATGATGCGCAGGACAGGACCTTCCTGCGCGGCGGCGACTGGTTCCTGAAGCGCAAGTTCATATCCAACGGACACGCCAAGAATTTTCTCTGCGCCTCCCTGGTCAACGCGGCGGACTACATCGACGAGCTTGCGGGCGAGGTTAACTTCCCCGAGGTATTTCCCTGTGCGCTGCTGTCCTGTGCGCTGCTGGAACGCGCCTGGTGCGAGGAGCGAGACTTTGAACGCCACCCCTTTGTCTACCAGTCCCACCGCCTGTCGATCGATCGCGACAGGCTGGCCGCGCTGCGCAGCCATGATCGCCTGCACCTGCTGACCCGCCAGTGCGCCGACGGCGAGGGCAAGCTCGCATACGAGTGCCTTGGGATCGTTTCTGACCAGCGCCCGCTGTTCAGTGGGCGCATCGACCTGATGCGGCTCGGAGAGCTCACCTGAAGCCGCTGGCGGTGCCGGAATGTGGTGTACCTCTCGAAATCAGTACCGCCTGTTTGCTGCCCGGTTGAAGCAGCCGCTACACTGGTGAACAGGGCGCGGTATCGGCCAATATTTGCCGGCATCGCGGCAACTTTCTGCAATCCGGGTGGCCTTACTTAGTGATGAGCCGGTTGACCACATCGTTTCTCGCTCTGCTCCTGGCAGGTGTGCTTGCTGCCTGTGGCGAGAGCACCAGCGAGGACCACCTGCGGCAGGGAAAGGAGCTGC
>JAWVYG010000761.1:0-2096 GCA_033722815.1 Halioglobus sp. | reverse complement strand
TATACGGTATCGACGTCGAAGGTGCGGTAAATTTTTTCCAGGCGATTCTGGTCCTGCACCGAACCCAGCAGCGGCACCAGCTCGAACTCCAGGCCCTGGGCGATCATCATCTCGCGCAGCTCGCGCTCGATGCTGTACAGCGCATACTCCGAGTTGTCGAGCAGCACCAGTTCGCTGGGACCGGCGTGGATAATCTGGCGACAGAGCTCGGATCCGATGGACCCGCCGGCGCCGGTCACCATGACCACCTTGTCGGTGATACAGCGTTCGATCAGTTCCCCGTTGGGCGGCACCGGGTCGCGACCCAGCAGGTCGTCGAGATCGATATCGCGAATCTGGTTGACGCTCGCCTCGCCGGCCAGCAGCTCGTTGATCGTCGGCACGGTACGCACGTGGACAGGCAGGCCGACCAGTGAGTCGATGATTTCGCGGCGGCGCTCCGGCGACGCGGAGGGCACCGCCAGCAACACCTGCGTGATGTTGTAGCGTTCGATCAGCTTCTCCAGGTCCTCCGGGGGCGCAACGTGCAGGCCGTTGATCACGGAGCGATGCAGGCGCCTCTCGTCATCGACGAATACCACGGGGTGGTACTGCTCCCCGTGCTGCAGCGCATGCAACAGCTGACGCCCGGACTGGCCGGCACCGTAGATGATCACACTCTCGGACATGGAGCGCATCTTGGCCTGGTAATAGGCGCGCACAACCAGGCGCGTGCCGCCTACGCCGACGACGGCCAGGCCCCAGTAGATGAAGGGCGTCCAGCGCGGTACCTCGGCGGCTGCGACCAGCATCAGGACGCCGAAGACCAGCGCCGAGTAGGTGACGGCTGTCAGGATCGCCCAGATCGCCTGCTGGCCCATGAAGCGGATGACAGCGCGGTACAGTCCCAGCCGGAGAAAGATCACGGCGCTCACGGCGAGCGCCGCCAGGGCCGCGGCATACACGCCAACACCGTCGCCGAACTGGGCATCACCCCAGCGCAGGGAGCCCCACATGGCGGCGGCCACGTACACCATATCCAGGGTCAACAGGCAGGCTTGCTTGATGTTGCGCGGCAGCTCAATGATTTTTTCGACCAGGTCGCGGGAGACGCCCCTGGATGCATTGACCGATCTCGAAACGAAACTGTCCGGATTACTGAACAAACATGCCTCCCCTGCCCCTGAGCCACTCGCGCTGCGACACCGTCATAGCAGTGTCATCAAAGTGGATGAATATTACTTTATGGCGCGTATTTTGACCATGCCGATAACCCACGGAAGGTACGCCAATATTACCAAAATCCAGGATTGGGCCGGCCAGCGCTGTGCGCACCAGGCCAGCGGCAGCAGCCACAGCAAAACGGCGGCAACGAGCAGCAGGTCGACGCGCCCATGGGAGTCCCAGTAGCGGCTGAGCCGCTGGTAGGCGTGCAGGCGATGGGCACTGGTGAACGCCTGGCCGGTCGTCATGCGCCACAGCAGGGTCCACGTTGCATCGGTAATGAACAGCGCCAGCAGGATCAGCCAGCAGGCGGGGTTGAGGTGTCCCTGCAGCCACCCCAGCAGCGCCAGCGCGCCGAGCAGCAGGCCGATGGGCACGCTGCCCGCATCGCCCATGAACAGGCGCGCCGGCGGCAGGTTCCACACGAGGAAGCCGCCGCACGCGGCGGCGAACAGCAGGCAGAAGCGCGCGTATTCCGGCGACGGATCGCTCAACAGCGCGGCGCCCACACAGGCCAGTACCGCCTGCAGGCCCGCTATCCCGTCGATGCCATCCATGAAGTTATACAAATTGAGCAGCCACAACATGGCAAACCCCACCGCCAGCAACAGCAGCCCGCCGGGCCACCCGGCTGCGGCCAGGTAGTCGCGCATCAGCAGCGCCGCCAGCGCGATGACCACCAGCGCGTAGATAGCCAGCCGTAGTCTGACCGAGAGGCTGCGCAGGTCGTCGTAGAAGCCCAGCGCGACCAGCGCAGCGCAGGCCGCAGTCATGATCGGGTACCCCGGCGGCCAGGGCGCTATCGACCACTGCGCGAGCAGCAACCCGGCTGCAAAGGCAAGGAACAGCGGCAGGCCGCCGCCCAGCGGCGTGGACTGCGCGTGGGAACTGCG
>JAWVYG010000760.1:0-2107 GCA_033722815.1 Halioglobus sp. | reverse complement strand
GGCCGGCGGCACGTGTCGGGGATGACGACATCGCGGTCTATGCGGACGAGTCGCGCGGTGAGGTGATCGCCACGCTGCACCACCTGCGCCAGCAGACAGCGCGCCCCGAGGGCCAGCCCAACGCCAGCATCGCGGATTTCATCGCGCCCATCGAGTCCGGCGTGGCCGAAAACATCGGCGGGTTCTGCGTTACGACCGGCCACGGGGTTGAGGAGCTGGCGGCGCGGTACGAGGCGGATCACGACGACTACAACAGCATCCTGTTGAAGGCACTTGCCGACCGACTGGCGGAATCCTTCGCCGAATACCTGCACCGGCAGGTGCGGCGTGAACTGTGGGGCTACGCTGCCGACGAGTCACTGGAAAACGAGGCGCTCATCCGCGAGCGCTACCGCGGCATCCGGCCCGCCCCCGGTTACCCGGCCTGCCCCGACCACACCGAGAAGGCCACCCTGTTCCGCCTGCTGGACGCGGAGGCTGCGTGCGGTGTCAGGCTGTCGGAGAACTTCGCGATGGCGCCGGCGTCATCGGTGAGCGGGTTCTATTTCGCTCACCCGGATTCGCGCTACTTCAACGTCGGCAAGATCGGCCGTGACCAGGTGGAAGACCTGGCGCGACGCAAGGGCCTGCCGGTTGCCGATGTGGAGCGCTGGCTGCGCCCCAACCTCGATTACTAGCGAAAGTCCCGGGGCTACGCACCACGCTGCCCCGGGGGAGCGGCGTCAGGACGGCATTCCCGCCAGCCACAGGTATACCGCGAATACCGCGATGGTAATGACCGCGGTGGCGGCGTAGGCGTCCGCGCGGCCGTCGCCGTCGCGTGCGTCGTTCTGGTCAGACATGGTTTACTCCCTCGGTCCCCGTATCAGTCGTGTTGCGCCGCGGCGCATTATACCAGTTGGCCGCTCATTCCCAAGCCCCGGAGACAGCGCCCGCACCGTTTCACGCTTCGGGCATAAGTATATGAAAGATAAGACTATTTACGGGCGCGTATTTCTGGTAAGGTAGCGCCTCTTCGCGCGGGCGATAGGCGCACGCCCGATCCGGGAACCCCACATGTACGTTTACGACGAATACGACCAGAAAATCATCGACGAGCGGGTGGCGCAATACCGCGACCAGACCGCGCGCTACCTGGCCGGCGAACTGTCCGAAGAGGCCTTCCTGCCGCTGCGCCTGCAGAATGGCCTGTACGTGCAACGACTGGCGCCCATGCTGCGCATCGCCGTGCCCTACGGCCTGCTCAACACGCGACAGCTGCGCAAGCTGGCGGACATCTCGCGCAATTACGACAAGGGCTACCTGCACGTCAGCACCCGGCAGAACTTCCAGCTGAACTGGCCGCAGCTGCCCGAGGTACCGGACATACTCGCGGAACTGGCCAGCGTCCAGATGCACGCCATCCAGACCAGCGGCAACTGCATCCGCAATACCACTACGGACCAGTTCGCCGGCGTGACGCCCGACGAGCTGGCGGACCCGCGCCCCTACTGCGAGATCATTCGCCAGTGGTCCACGCTGCACCCCGAATTCGCCTTCCTGCCGCGCAAGTTCAAGATCGCCGTGTGCGGCACCAGCAGCGACAGGGCCGCGATTCGCAACCATGACATCGGTATTGAGCTGGTCGCCAACGAGGCCGGCGAGATCGGCCTGCAGGTACTGGTCGGCGGCGGCCTGGGACGCACGCCGGTGATCGGTTCAGTGGTATGCGACTGGCTCGACCCCAAGCACATGCTGACCTATCTCGAGGCGATCCTGCGGGTCTATAACCAGCACGGACGGCGCGACAACAAGTACAAGGCCCGCATCAAGATACTGGTGCGCGCGATGGGTGTAGAGGCTTTCCGCGAGGCCGTGGAGAAAGAGTGGGCGCTGCTGCGGGACGGGCCGAGCACGCTGACCGAACAGGAGTTCGAGCGCGCCAGCGGCTTCTTCACCGCACCCGACTACGAAAAAATAGACGCGACCGCGGCCGCGGCCGAGCTGCAGGCCGCCAGCAACGCCGACCCGATCTTCGGCAACTGGGTAACGCGCAATACGCGCGAGCACAAGGTGACGGGGTACCGCAGCGTAACGGTATCGCTCAAGGCCACGGGTTTTGCGCCGG
>JAWVYG010000759.1:0-2114 GCA_033722815.1 Halioglobus sp. | reverse complement strand
TGGCTAATTATTGACCGGGAACCGTCCTGATAAGCGTCGAGGCGAGATACAGGGGAGCGAGTGGATGTATTTAACATAATGCGCGGAGCCGCAGGGGTTAGCGGAGATTAAAGCTACTTCTAGCTTTTGAAAATGGCGCCAGGTCATTGAATTATTTGGCGAATACGCTGCAGAGGGCCCGGTGGCCCCGTGTCCCGGTGCCCGGCAGCATCAGGACCACAGGAACGCTGACATGGGATAGCCCATCACGTCACCGGCAAAAATGCGCTCGCCTGTTGTTCCACCGGGCAGCGCAGTACCGAAGCAGACGTGCAGGGGCAGCAGGTGCTCTTCGCGGGGGTGTGCGTAGCGCGCGTGGGGTGCTGCTTGCCAGTCTGCAAGCGCGTCGGCGGTCGCCTGCATGTCTGCGCCGCAACAGGTCTCCGACAGCCATTGATCGAACGCTGCGCATGCCTCGACACCGGTGTCTCCGTCCTTGAACGCCTGCATGTTGTGAAAGGAAGAACCCGATCCCAGGACCAGCACATTCTCGTGTCGCAGTGGCGCCAGGGCCCGGCCCAGCTGGATGTGTTCAACCGGGTGCAGGTCTGCACGCAGGGAGAGCTGCAGGCAGGGAACCCGCGCAGCGGGATACATCAGTGACAGCGGCACAAACGCGCCGTGGTCAAAACCGCGGGTGGCGTCCACCTGTGCAGCGATACCGGCTTCAGTCAGCAACTCAAGTAACCTGTCAGCGAGCGCGATGGCGCCGGGAGCGGGATACTGGAGGTCGTAACTGGGCGGCGGAAACCCGTAGTAGTCGTACAACAACCCGGGGTCTGCATTGCGCTGAATCGTCGGCACAGGTTCTTCCCAGTGCGCACTGATGACCAGGATCGCCGCGGGTGTCGCGAAGTGCTGCGTCACAGCGCTGAGAAATTTGATCAGCCGGGTATGACCGGCGTCTCCCAGCAGGGGCAGCGGGCCGCCGCCGTGGGGACTATAAAGCGCAGGTGCAGTAAGTGCTTGCAACGGTGGGCTCCGAATTGCCGGAAAACCGCTAATCTAACCGTTTTATCGATAAAGGGAACCTGGGCGCAGATATCCACAACTGCGCATAATATATATTATGTTAAATTAGGGATGTGACGCTGTGCAGGCTGGCCGGCCTTGCTCTCTTCTGCCCGCATGGCAATTGCTGCGCAAGTAACGTGTAGCCTCCTATACTGTGGGCACGGCGCCAGTACAGGGAGTCTTACCGTTGATCCAGCTCTTCACGTTCCCCGCAGCCTTCGGCCTGCGCAATGTCAGCCCTTTCTGCCTGAAGGTGGAAATGGCGCTCGCCTACCTCGGTGTCGATTACGAGATCACCGAGCAGTTCGACCCGCGCAAGGCACCGAAGGGCAAGCTGCCCTACATCGTCGAGGACGGCCGGACCATCGCCGACTCGGAGCTAATCCTGCTGCACCTCGATCGCAACAGCGGCGGCCGCCTCTACGGCGATCTGTCCCCGGGTGAGATGGCGCGCGGCCTCGCCTTCTCCCGTCTGGCGGAGGATCACCTGTACTGGATGATGGTGGCCAGCCGCTGGCTGGATGACGACTGGTTCGACAACGTGCGCGTGGGTTTCTTCGGGGCTTTTCCGCCGCTGGTGAGAAACCTGGTAGGCGCGATCGCCCGCGGCCAGGTGCGCAAGACCTATAACCTGCACGGCCTCGGCCGGCACACCCTCGAGGAGCAGGCGGGCTTCGCGCGGCGCGATTTCGAGGCGCTGGCGGCTGCCCTTGAGGAGGGCGACTACATCGCCGGCTCCCGCCTCACCGTGTACGACTTCGCGGTAGCGGGCCTGCTGGCGGGCATCTACGGCCAACAGCCCCGCTCATGGATCAATGACATCGCGGATGACTTCCCGAGCGTTGCGGCCTATGCGCGGCGTATCGAGGAGGCGGTGGGCGTCAGCGCAACCTGAGAACCCGGTGCGCTACCCTCCCCCTGGCGCCCGCCCGCCGTCATTGTCCTGCCCCGTAGCGGCGGACCAGCCCGGCATTGGTCGTACCCTGCACCAGCAGGCTGAACAGCACCACGCCGAATACCATGGACTGCACCGTGTACCAGTACTCCAGCCGTACCGGCAG
>JAWVYG010000758.1:0-2118 GCA_033722815.1 Halioglobus sp. | reverse complement strand
ATGGAGGCGTGCCTGTAACCCAGGGTCTTGCTGAACACCAGCACCTGCACCGAGCCGTCGTCCCAGCGCGTGGCGGGCGCGGTGCAGGAAGCGAGCGGCAGCACGAGTCCCAGGCCGACACAGGCCAGCCAGCCGCGCAGAGCCCGCTGCCGGGCGCTGCGGGCCAACGCCGTGCGCCAGTCAATCAGCAACGTGGCAACGCGCGGCAACATTCAGCGACCCGCTGCGCGCTCGGCCTGCACGCGCACACTCTCCGGCGTCCAGCCGGGGGGCATGAACAGCAGCCTGACCTTGTTGGCCACGCCGGGCGTGCGCAGCACGTCCCTGGCCAGGCAGACGACCTCGCTGCAGTAGGCGTCGTAGAGGTTGTTGGCGTCGATATCGCGCGTGATGCCGTACTCCGGGCGCTCGCCCGCCACCTCTTCCTGGTAGGTCCCGAACAACCGATCCCAGACCGGCAGCAGGTTGCAGAAGTTCCTGTCCTTGTAGAGGGCGTTGCGCGAGTGGTGGATACGGTGGTGCGAGGGTGTCAGGACAAAGCGACCCAGCCAGCCGAGGCGACCATCGGGCAACACCTCTTCGCTGACGTGGATGACGTGACCCCAGATAGAATCGATGCCGGCGACCAGCAGGACCAGCTCCATCGGCATGCCCAGCAGCGTACACAGCCCCACGCGGATGAGATCCGCGAAGGGCGCCTCGAGGAAGAAATGTGCGTAGGACACCGAGAGGTTCATATGCTCGGGTACGTGGTGGGTCGCATGCAGGCACCAGAACAGGCGCACCCGGTGTCCGAGCCAGTGATAGATGAAGTGCGAGAACTCGAACACCAGGTAACCGTAGATGAACCCGTACCAGCTAAACTCGACCTGGAACAGCGCGAAGGGCTGCAGGAAACCCATCAGCGCAAAGGCAAAAGACAGCGTAAACGCCCGCGCAATGACGCGGTTCACCACGTAGGCCAGCATGGGAACGCGGATGTTACGCCAGTGGAAGTTGCCCCGGGCGATCATCGCCAGGATCTCCGACAGCAACAGGAAGGGGATGAGCGGCGCCGCCAGCGCGTACAGCCCTTCCTGTGACAGGATGCGCTCGAGATCGCCCGAACTGGCTACCTCGACAAAGTCCTTCAGGCCGCTGAAGGCCCAGAACTCCTCCAGCGCTATTGCGCCGACGCTGTACAAGCTGGACAGGAGGAATTCCATCCGGGCACCAAGTGCAAGATATTAGAAGAAATATGCTGACTGCGCCGCGTGGCGCGGATACAGGCCACGTAACACACGACAAACCGGCAGGGGCAGGCCGGCGCTCGCCACCTCCCGGCCCGTAAAACTAAACCCGGGCCGCTTCACCCGGACCTCGCTGTCCAGCGCCTCAGAAGGAGTAGCGCAGGTCCACACCCCAGGTGAGCGTCTCATCAGGCCTCGTGTGGAAGGCGCCCAGGGCATCGTCACCCGCGGCGAGGCCGCCCGGGTTGCCGGCGTACTCCTCGTCCAGCAGGTTGTTGCCCCACAGGGCCACTTCTATGTCGTCCGCATCGTTGGACCAGGCAAGACGTGCGTTGAGCAGTTTCTTGTCCTGGAAATACCAGGGGCCTGTCGTGAATATCGCGGTGTCCTCGGTAGGGCCCGGATCTTCGGTGTACTGGTAGTTCATGTGCAGCAAAAGGTAGCCGACCGGAATCGGCGGTGTCCAGTCGAGCTTCAGCGTAAATGCGGTATCGGTCTCGCCGGTCGTCTTGTCACCGCCGGAGAGCACGCCGTCCGCGTTGAAGAATTCCTCGGAGATACTCTCGGTTTCACGGTAGCTGGTCAGCCCACCAAGGCGCAGCGTATCGGTCACGTTCCAGGTGACGATGACCTCGACGCCATCCGCTTCCTCATCGCTGCTGACCACGCCTGGGGCGGCCGTGGGGTCGTCCGCACTGTCCCTGATATCAGTGGAGCGCTGGCGGCCGTCCAGCTCGTGGTGGAACACCGCCAGCTCCACGCGGACACTGTCGTCGAAGAAATCGCCCTTGATGCCCAGCTCGATACTGGTCATCTCTTCCGGGTCAAAGGAGCCCGAAACGAAGGACTTGAAGGACTGGCCATCGAAGCCGCCCGACTTGTACCCGGT
>JAWVYG010000757.1:0-2118 GCA_033722815.1 Halioglobus sp. | reverse complement strand
TTCCACAGAACCATCCGGTCACAGAGGATGAGCAGACGGAAGGTCACTGAGAGAGCGTAATACCATGAGCCTGTTCAAGACACTGCGCGAAAAGCCCTGGGAGCACGAGGCGGCCACCGCCGGCGGGGCGCCGCACTACGACGGCCCCGACCCGGAGGCGGCGGCGCGCATCGCGCTGCGCTTCATCCTGGCGATCGTCGGCGTGCTGTTTTTCCTGTTCATCATCACGTTCCTGTCGCGCTCACAGTACCCGGATTTCGAGGCGTTGGCGGGCGCGCCGTGGCAGCCGTTCACCGACCCGTCCCGGCTGTGGTTCAACACCGCGCTGCTGGGCTTCGCGAGCCTCGGCATGCACATCGGCCTCGGCGGCGCGCGCAGGGGCAATCTCAATACCAGCGTCCTCGGCATCAGCGCCGCCGTGCTGTTCACCGTGCTGTTCCTGCTCGCCCAGTTCGACCTGTGGCTGCACCTGCAGTCTATGGGCTACTACGTGAACTCGAACCCGGCCAACAGCTATTTCTACCTGCTAACGGCGGTGCACGGACTGCACATGATGGGCGGCCTGGTAGTGCTTGCCAACGTGGTCTTCAGGGTGTGGTACGACAATGAGCCGGCCAGCCTGGCCCGGCCGCTGCAGTTGTGCACCACCTACTGGCACTTCCTGTTCGGTGTCTGGCTGGTGCTGTTCGCGCTGCTGACCAGCTCCCCCGAAACGATCAACACACTCGCGGCGATGTGTGGCTTCTGAGAGCGAACCTATGAGCGTACAGACCGACAAGAACGCGACCTACAGCGAACCCGGCGTCGCCGGCGTAGTCTCCGACTGGGCCGCCGACAAGCAGGCTTTCGACATGCCCTGGGGCAAGTTGATGATGTGGATATTCCTGCTCTCGGATACCTTCATCTTCAGCATCTTCCTCACCAGCTACATGACGGTGCGCATGTCGGCGACCGACGGCTGGCCGAACGCCAGCGAGGTGTTCGCGCTGGAAGTTGCGGGCGTGCACCTGCCGCTGCTGTTGATCGCGATCATGACCTTCATCCTGATCACCAGCTCCGGCACCATGGCCATGGCGGTGAATTACGCCTACCGCGGCGACAAGAAAAAAGCCGTCACTTTCATCGTGCTGACCGCACTGTTCGGCGCGTCGTTCGTGGGCATGCAGGCCTTCGAGTGGACCAAGCTCATTGTCGAGGAGGGCATACGACCCTGGGGCAATCCCATGGGCGCTGCCCAGTTCGGTTCCTCCTTCTTCATGATCACCGGCTTCCACGGCATGCACGTCACCGCGGGCGTTATCTACCTGCTGTGGGTGGCGCGCCGGGTGGGCTCCGGTTACTACGACGGCAAGGGCCTGGAGATCGTCGAGATAGCGGGCCTGTACTGGCACTTCGTCGACCTGGTGTGGGTATTCATTTTCGCATTCTTCTATCTCTGGTGAGGGAGACAACGCAATGAGCGACACGGCCGAACATCCCATTGGCATCTACCTCAAGATCTGGATACTGCTATTTGTTCTGAGCACATTCTCCTACATGGTCGACTACTTCCAGCTGCAGGGCTACCTGCGCTGGTCGCTCATATTGATATTCATGTTTCTCAAGGCCGGGTACATTCTCGCGATCTTCATGCACGTGCAGTGGGAACGGCTGGCGGTGAAATGGTTGCTGTTCGCCCCGCCCATCGCGATTGCCGTGCTGATTGCGCTCATGGCCGTCGAGGCGGACTACACCTTCGACACCCGCATGGTTTTCTTCGACCGCTGAGCGGTAGGCGGTAGATGTCAGCGCGGGCACGCATGCTGGCCGGCTTCGCCGGCGCCAACGCCATCATACTGCTGGTCGCCCTGCTGGTGTGGCAGGGCCGCCCTCCCTCGCCGCCGCTTATCCAGGGTGTACTGCTGCCCCAGGCGCGCAGCGTGGCAGACTTTGAGCTGATCGATCACAACGACCGCGGCTTCACCAACGCCGACCTGCAGGGGCGCTGGCACCTGGTGTCATACGGCTTTACGACCTGCCCGGACATCTGCCCGACCACGCTGTCGCAACTCGCGCAGGTGGCGGAGCAGTTGCAGGGGTCGGGGGCGGGCCTGGAGGACGATCTCAGGGTAGTCTTCT
>JAWVYG010000756.1:0-2119 GCA_033722815.1 Halioglobus sp. | reverse complement strand
GCACTGTCAGGCGTATCACGCACAGAGTTGTCATCCTGATTTCCGTGGCAATCGCCCTTCCGGGCGATAATAGCGTCTATACTTGCATCATCTGACACACCGTCAGATACTCTTTGACTTGACGCCGCGACAACATAACAGGCGCCCGGAGCGCCGCAGGAGGCCAGCCGATGCAAATGCAGGACATGATTCTCGTCAGTGTCGACGATCACGTGGTGGAGCCGCCGGATATGTTCCGCAACCACCTCGCCGAGCAGTACAAGGCGCAGGCGCCGAAGGTGACGCGCCTGCCCAGCGGCTGCGATGTGTGGGAATTCAACGGCCAGAAGCTGCCGAACATCGGTCTCAACGCCGTGGTGGGTCGGGTGCCCGAGGAGTACGGCGTGGAGCCGACGTCCTACGACCAGCTGCGCAGGGGCTGCTATGACGTGCATGCGCGGGTAGCCGACATGAATGCCAACGGCATCCTGGGTTCGATCTGCTTCCCGTCCTTCCCCGGTTTCGTCGGCCAGCTGTGGAACTCCTGCGAGGACCGCACGCTGGCGCGAGTGATGCTGCAGGCCTACAACGACTGGCACATCGACGAGTGGGCGGGCAGCTACCCCGACCGCTTCATCCCGCTGTCCATGCCCGCCATCTGGGATCCGCAGGAGATGGCGGCTGAGGTGCGGCGTGTGGCAAAGAAGGGCTGCCGTGCGGTGAGCTTCACCGAGAACCCGGACAAGCTGGGCCTGCCCAGCATCCACTCCGACCACTGGGACCCGTTCTGGCAGGCCTGCGTGGACGAGGGCATGGTCATCCTGATCCACATCGGATCCGGTGGCGGCATGGTGTTCTCCACGATGGATGCGCCCGTCGAGGTGATGATCAGCACCACGCCGATCAGCATCGTCAACGTCGCGGCGGACCTGCTGTTCTCGACAATGCTGCGCAAGTACCCGACGCTGAAATTCGCCCTGTCCGAGGGCGGCATCGGCTGGGTGCCGTACTTCCTCGAGCGCGCGGACTACGTCTACAGGCACCACCACGCCTGGACGCACCAGGATTTCGGCGGCAAGTTGCCCAGCGAGGTGTTCCGCGAGCACATCTTCAGCTGTTTCATCGACGACAAGGTGGGCATCGCAAACCGCCACCTCACCGGCATCGATACCATTATGTGGGAATGTGACTATCCCCACTCGGACACGACCTGGCCGCACTCACCCGAAGTGCTGTGGGAAAGTCTCGAGGGTGTGCCCGACGAGGATATCAACAAGATGACCTTCGAAAACGCCATGCGCGAGTTCCAGTGGGACTTCACCGCGGCGCGGCCTAAGGATCGCTGCACGGTGGCGGCGCTGCGCGAGGAGGGCGCGGACGTCGACCTGACACTTATGAAGGGCATGGGCGGGAGCGCCGCCCACGAGCAGGGCAACCGCATCGTCACCGCCGGCGATATCGTGCAGCAGCTGTCGGATGCCTTCGTCGAGCCCGCCGCATGATGCGGACATCCGCCGCCCGCATGCAGGGAACCCCGTGACGTTCACTCGCGCACGCGGCGCGCTCGCGTGACCAGGGCGCCCGCCGTAGCCGACCTCAGCGGCCGCCCCCTGGGGGAGAGGGCGCTGGAGAGGAGGCAGCGTATCCTGGCAGCCACGCGCACGCTGCTGGACGAGCGCGGCCTGCGGGAGCTGCGCGTGGCCGATATCGCGCGGGCGGTCGATTCGTCGCCCGCCACGTTCTACCAGTACTTCGCCGGTGTCGAGGATGTCGTGCTGGAGCTCGCCGCGGCCGCCAATGAAGAACTGCCACCGCTGCTGGCGCTGTTCGACGGTACCTGGCGCGGCAGTGACGGCAGGCGCCGCGCCACGCAGGTCGTGGAGTTCTTCATGGACTACTGGGACCGGCACGGACCCCTGCTGCGCATCCGCAACCTCGCCGCGGACGAAGGCGACCGGCGTTTCTTGGAGCTGCGCGGCAGGGCGATGCTGCCCATACTCGCCGCGATGGAGGGCTTGATCGAGCGCAGCGGGGCGGCGGACAGGAACCCCGGCCTGCATGGCGCATCTGCGGCGCTGGCCATGAGTGCTATCCTCGATCGACTGGCCGCCTACCATCGCGTCATGGAGAGCGAGGCCGT
>JAWVYG010000755.1:0-2122 GCA_033722815.1 Halioglobus sp. | reverse complement strand
GATACGCACAATTTCCGCATCGGCGCGGACACGCTGTACCCGCGCGAGGGCGTGGGCCGCCCGCTGGAAATCGCCGCCGCGGGCGACGCGGCGGGCCAGGTCGATCTCGGCAAGCCGAGCGCGGACGTCATGACAGTGGGGTTCTACCCGCCCGAAGGCTGGGGCGCCTGGTCGAAGGTCGACAACCCGTGGGTGCTGCTGCCGCTGGTGCTTTCCGGGCCGACGACGCTGCACGTCGCGCTGCGCGGCTTCGGCGACAACGTCGGCCGGCAGATCGAGCTGCACGTGGGCGGTGCCACCGTCAGCCTGCCGGTGACCGATGACCTGGTCGAGCACACGGTCGAGATCGACGTCGAACAGCCGGTGAATTTCGTCCGCTTCAGCAATGTCGACCACTCGCGCGAGGCCGGCGGCGACGACACGCGCACCCTCGGCATCGGCGTGGAGGGTATCCGCGTGGCACGCACCGGCGCGGCAGCCCCCGAGCGGGCCGGGCCGCACCAGCTCGACTTGGGCGGCGTGGTGTACACCAGTATCTTCAACCCCAGGGACGGCAGGAAGAACTGGGAAGACCTGCTCACCGCGTTCTGCTACGCGTTTCGGCGTGAGGCGCGCGCCACCCTGGTACTGAAGATGACCTGCAGGTCGGCCACGGAGTATCTCGACGACCTGTTCGAGCTGTTGTGCCAGCTGCACCCGTTCGAGTGCCGCGTGGTCATCCTGCACGGCTACCTCGAGGCGGACGAGTTTGCCGCGCTGCTGCAAAACACCAGCTTTGTCGTCAACGCATCGCGCGGCGAGGGGCAGTGTTTGCCGCTGATGGAATTCATGTCGTCCGGCATACCGGCCATTGCCCCGGCGAACACCGCCATGGCGGACTACATCACCGACGGCTGCGCGTTTATCGTGGATTCCACGCCGGAGCCGACGTTCTGGCCGCATGAGAAAAACCAGCTGCAGACGACGTTCTGGGAACGGCCGAGCTGGGAGTCGCTGCACGACGCCTACCGCGCCAGTTTCCGCGTGGCGACGCAGGAGCCCGAGCGCTACGTGGAGATGGCCGGCGTGGCCGCGCAGCAGCTGCACCAGTTCTGCTCTATCGAGGTGCTGTCGGCGCGCCTGCGCGAATTCCTCGACAGTCTCGATGACCGGTGAGCGCCGCCATGATCCTGATTACCTACAGTGAAA
Source organism: Halioglobus sp. (assembly GCA_033722815.1). Lineage (GTDB taxonomy): Bacteria > Pseudomonadota > Gammaproteobacteria > Pseudomonadales > Halieaceae > Marimicrobium. The sequence continues at coordinate 934 of JAWVYG010000755.1, read as the reverse complement.
CGCGCCAGGACAACCTGCAGGACCGCCTGGGCAAGGCGGACTACAGCTACTACCTGCTGCTGGAGCGCTACCTGCCGGCGCTGGAGGCGCTGGGTACGGTGATCGCCATACGCGACCCGGCGAGCGATATCGACCCCATACTGCGCGAGCACCCCGGCGAGCCCTGCGTGTTCCTGTCGTTCACGCAGCCACATCGCACCTACCGCCACCCGGTCTGCCCGACGGTCTGCATGTTCACCTGGGAGTGGAGCTCCATCCCGGACGGCTCGCGGGAGTCACCCGCTCCCTTCGACTGGGTGCAGTCGCTGAACGCGATCGGCAATACGGTTGCCACCGCCACCCACACCACCGACCTGTTGCGCGACAAACTCGCGCAGCACGTCAACATCGCGGCGATTCCCGCGCCCGTGGCGACGGTCGCGGAAGTCGCGGCCGGGCGTCCGCTATTCGAGCAGTCGCTGCTGCTCCCGGCCGACTTCTACGACAGCGCCGACCTCGTACCGGCCGCCGGCGCGGATGCGCCCGAGGATGCCGGCGCCCCGGTCGATCGCCCCGACTGGGACGACGCACCCCTGCAAATCGCCTTCACCGACGCCAACGCCGACGCGGCGAAACTGCTGGTGGGTTTCTACGCGGCGGAGGCCTGGGGTGTGTGGTCGCGCACCAGCACGCCGCAGATTTACCTCCCCGTCGCCCTGTCCGGCCCCGTCGAGATCGAGATGGAACTCATCGCCTACGGCGAGAACATAGGCCGCAACATCCACGTGGCCGTTGGCGAGAGCGGCAGCGACATCGTGCTGTCGCAGGAGCCGCAGACCTACAGTGCGCGCTTCGACGTCGGGCCCGGCGACAACGCCCTGGGCTTCTCCAACCTGGACCTGGCCAGCGCGCCGGGGCGGGACTACCGCACGCTGGGCGTCGGCGTGAAAAGCAT
>JAWVYG010000754.1:0-2127 GCA_033722815.1 Halioglobus sp. | reverse complement strand
TCACCCTGCGATTGCGTGTCGGTTCGCGCAGGCGCTCTACGGCTGCTGTGACGCGCTGTGGACGCGACGCCTCAACAACCCGTGTATTACTGGACACGACATGGACACGCGCACCATCGCATGCCTCTTCCGTTCTCACCCCTATCTACGCTGTTCACGCGCGGACAGTTTGCTTGCAGGCGCGCAAACCTGTGCACGATCACGGGACCTGGCCGACCGGGCATCGGTCTTGCGACAAGGTTCGCATCCCCGGGCTATCTCGCGAGCGATCACGCGCACACCCATTGCGTATCTACCGTACAAAACCGCTACACCTGTCGCCGCGTAACTACCTATCCGCGAACAAGCACCGGGGCTGCGACGGCGGTTCAGTAACTCGCAGTCCTGTTGGGCCCGACGATGGAGGCGTCATTTGGCGTTTGACAGCAGCTGGCGTGGTAACGGCGCGGCCGGCAAACGTTTTAGCTATTAAATCAATATTTACAATCAATTTTATCTATCATCTGAGCCATCTTAAGCTTGTGTATCTGGACAAGTACATCACCGGAGAGAACCCATGACCAACATGAATATCGGTATCAACGCAGAGCAGCGCCAGACCGTCGCGCAGGGGCTGAAAACCCTGCTCGCCGACAGCTACTCGCTCTACCTGCAGACACACAACTTCCACTGGAACGTCACGGGCCCGCAATTCAACGACCTGCACCAGTTGTTCGAAGGGCACTACACCGAGCTGGCCGTGGCCGTGGATGATATCGCCGAGCGCATACGCGCACTCGGCGTGGCGGCGCCCGGCACCTACAGCGAGTTCGCCGCACTGAGCAACATCGAGGAAGTACAGGGCGTACCGGCAGCACAGGACATGGTCGCGATCCTGACCGCGTCCCACGAACAGGTGGTGCGCACCTGCCGCGAGGTACTCAAACTGGCCCAGGCAGCGGACGACGAGTCGTCGGTCGCGCTGATTTCCGATCGCATGCGGATTCACGAGAAGACCGCCTGGATGCTGCGTTCGCTGTTGCAGGCTGCGTAGTCACTGCGCGACCGGGGGCCGCGGCCGCAAGGGGCGGCGCGATGGCCGCGGTGCACGGTAGCAACCAGGGGCGTTGCCCGCTACCCTGTGCCACTGCATACCGATTTCACGGGAAAGACCGTTGCCACGTCTGGGCGCCCTGCTTACTCTTCTTCTGACAGCGCTGCTACCGGCGCTGTCCGTCGTGGCTGCGCCCGGCGCACCGGCAGTGCTCGTCGGCGTAGGCGCGGCACGCGAGGAGGCGGTGCAGGACATCGTGCAACTGACCGGTAGCGTCACCGCCGCGCAGACCGCCAACCTGTCACCCGCAACCAGCGGCCTCGTTACCAGTCTCGGCGTCGATGCGGGATTCCGCGTTCGCGCCGGTGACGTGCTGCTGGAACTCGACCCGGAGCTGGCACGCTGGCAGGCCGAGGATGCAGACGCCGCGGTGCGCGCCGCGCGCGTGTCGCTCGAAGACGCCCGGCGCCGCCTGAGCGAGGCCCGCGCCCTGGCACCGCAGCGCAGCATCGCCGAGACACTCGTACACGAACTCGCCGCGGAAGTCGCGCAGGATGAGTCCGCACTGCAGCAGGCTGAGGCCCAGGCCGGCTATCGACGCGCCATCCTCGAGCGGCACCGCCTGCGTGCGCCCTACGACGGGGTCATCGCCGCCAAGCACACGGAAATCGGGGAATGGGTCGTACCGGGCGACACGGTGCTGGAACTGGTTACCACGGGTAACCTGCGCATCGACTTCCCGGTGGCGGAGCAGTACCTGGGGCGCCTCAGCGCAGGGGCGAGCGTGAGTTTCACCAGCGGCGCCGCCAGCCAATCCGTCTACGAAGGCACGGTATCCACCGTGGTACCGGTCACCGATCCCGGGGCCCGCACCTTCCTGCTGCGTGTGGAGCCGCGCGAATCCGTGGCGGGACTGAGCCCAGGCATGTCGGTGCAGGGGCAGGTACGCCTGGACGCCGGCCGCGTCGCCACCGTGGTGCCGCGCGATGCCATCATCCGCTACCCGGACGGACGCGTCATCGTCTGGGTGGTGGAGAACGGCGACGGCGGGACCGTGGTCGATGAACGACTCGTCACGACGGGCCTGGTATTCG
>JAWVYG010000753.1:0-2133 GCA_033722815.1 Halioglobus sp. | reverse complement strand
CCGAGGTAGTGCATCGGCAGGTAGATGGCGTAGGTGCCGAGGAACGTGCACCAGAAGTGCCAGCGGCCCAGGCGCTCGTCGAACATCTTGCCCGTCATCAGCGGGAACCAGTGATAGATCGCCGCGAACAGCACCATGATCGGCGAGACGCCCATCACCATGTGGAAGTGCGCCACGACGAAGTAGGTGTCCGACAGGGGCAGGTCGATGGTGACGTTGCCCAGGAACAGCCCGGTCAGGCCGCCGTGTGTAAAGGTGAAGATGAAGCCGATCGCGAACAACATCGGTACCGTCAGGTGGATATTGCCGCGCCATAGCGTCAGCACCCAGTTGTACACCTTGATGGCCGTTGGCACGGCGATGATCAGCGTCGTGGTGGCGAAGAAGAAGCCGAACGCGGGGTGCATGCCGCTCACGTACATGTGGTGCGCCCAGACAATGAAACTGAGCCCGCCGATGATGACGATCGCCCACACCATCATGCGGTAGCCGAAGATGTTCTTGCGCGCGTGTACCGACAGCACGTCCGACACCATGCCGAATGCGGGCAGCGCGACGATATACACCTCCGGGTGACCGAAGAACCAGAACAGGTGCTGGAAGAGTATCGGGCTGCCGCCCTCGTAGCTGAGGTTCTCGCCCAGCGACACGAGCGCGGGCATGAAGAAGCTGGTGGCGAGGGTCTTGTCGAGCAACATCATGATCGCGCTGACCAGCAGGGCCGGGAAGGCGAGTATGCCGAGAATCGTCGCGACGAAGATTCCCCAGACCGCCAGCGGCATGCGCATCAGCGTCATGCCGTGGGTGCGGGCCTGCAGCACGGTGGTCACGTAGTTCAGGCCGCCCATAGTGAACGCGACGATGAAAACGGCCAGCGACACCAGCATGAGTATGATGCCCCAGTCGTAGCCGGGTGTCCCTTCGAGAATCGCCTGGGGCGGATACAGCGTCCAGCCCGCGCCGGTCGGCCCCCCGGGCACGAAGAAGCTCGCCAGCAGGATGAGCACGGACAGCAGGTACACCCAGTAGCTGAGCATGTTCATGAACGGGAATACCATGTCCCTGGCGCCGCACATGAGCGGGATCAGGTAGTTGCCGAAGCCCCCCAGCAGCAGCGCCGTCAGCAGGTAGATCACCATGATCATGCCGTGCATGGTGACAAACTGCAGGTAGGCGTTCGGGTCGATAAAGTCGAACGTGTCGGGGAAGCCCAGCTGCAGCCGCATCAGGCCCGACAGAACCAGCGCAACAAGGCCGACGAAAATAGCGGTGCTGCCATACTGTATCGCGATGACCTTGTGATCCTGGCTCCAGACATACTTGGTGATGAACGACTGCGGGTCGTGCAGTTCGTCGGGTCTGTCCGCAAGTGCCACGTGTTGCATGCCGTAATCCTCGTTATTCTTTTACCCGTGCGACCTTTCCTGCGCTTTACAGTGAGCTCAGATACGCCATCAGGTTGTCGATTGATTGTTCGTCCTGTAGTGAGCGCGCCATCAGCACCATCTGGTGGCCGTAGCTGTCTTCCTTGTGCGCGCCGCGAATACCCAGGCGGAAATTCTCCAGCTGGCGCTTCAGGTACCAGTCGTCCTGACCCGCCAGGCGCGGCGCCTGCAGCGCGAAGTTGCCCTCGCCGGCGGCGCCGTGACAGGCACCGCAGCTGACGTAGTGGGCGGCGCCTTTCTTCGCGTCGCCGCCCAGGGTGTTCCGGGCCTGGCCGGCCTCGCGCGTCTCTATGTAGGCGTTGACGTTGCGCACCGCGGCGTCTTGGTCCAGCATGTTCGCCATGTGCGCCATCTGCTGGCCGTAGGTGTCCTGCTCGTGGGCGCCGCGAATGCCCGCCTTGTAGTGATCCAGCTGCCGCGTGACGTACCAGTCCGGGAGGCCGGCGAGCCGCGGCGCATTCATGGCGAGATTGCCCTCGCCCTGCTGGCCGTGGCATGAGGCGCAGACGGCGTAATTGGCCTTGCCCGCGACGGGATCACCGGGCGGAATGGCCTGCATATCGGCCCAGGTCGGTTGGGTGGCCACCCACTGGTCGAAATCCTCCTGCTCGTCGATGACCACGTAACCGCGCATGGCGTAGTGGGCGATGCCGCACAGCTCCATGCACAGCACGTCGAACTTGCCGGT
>JAWVYG010000752.1:0-2136 GCA_033722815.1 Halioglobus sp. | reverse complement strand
TCTTGCCGCTGTTCTGCGCGAACTGACGATTCGCTACGATAACCTGTTCGCCACCTCTTTCCCCTACAGCATGGGCTGGCACGGTGCGCCGTCGGGGGAGGAGGGCAGCGATTACTGGCAGCTGCACGCGCATTTCTACCCGCCGTTACTGCGTTCGGCCACCGTGAAGAAATTCATGGTCGGCTACGAAATGCTGTGTGAGGCACAGCGCGACCTGACGCCGGAACAGGCGGCGCAGCGGCTGCGACAGCAGTCCGCGGTGCACTACCTGGAAGCGGGCGATGAGTGAGTTGCTGGCGGGCCTGGAAGGCGCATTCACCCGCCACTATGGCGCCAGTCCCGCGCACGTGGCGAAGGCGCCCGGGCGGGTCAACCTGATCGGCGAGCACACCGATTACAACGACGGCCTCGTCATGCCCTGCGCGCTGGAATTCCACACGCTGGTGGCGATAACGCCACGCAGCGATCGGGTGGTCAATACGCTGGCCGTCGACTGGCAGGGCGAGACGGACAGTTTCTCCCTCGACGGGGAGATCGCGTTTCACAGCACACAGGCCTGGAGCAATTACATTCGCGGCGTGGCAAACGAGATGCGCAGTCGCGGCCATAGCCTCAGCGGCTGCGATGTTGCCATCAGCGGCAATGTGCCCCAGGGTGCGGGCCTGAGCTCTTCCGCGGCCCTCGAGGTGGCGCTGGTACAGGCGTTGGCGCATATCTCGAACCTGGAACTGTCGCCCGTGGAGATCGCAGCCATAGGTCGGGCTGCTGAGAACAATTTTGTCGGCTGTGCCTGCGGCATCATGGACCAGTTGATCGCCGTCGCTGGCCGCGAGGGCTATGCGCTGGCTATCGACTGCCGCAGCCTCGAGCTGGCGCCCCTGCTTATTCCAGAGCAGCTGTCCCTGTTGTTGGTCAACTCCAGTGTCAGGCGCGGGCTGGTGGACAGCGAATACAACCTGCGCCGGGCGCAGTGTGAACAGGCGGCGGCTTTTTTTGGCTGCGCCAGCCTGCGCGACGTGTCACTGCAGGCCCTGGAACACGACTGCGATGGGCTGGACCCGGTGGCAGCCAAACGCGCGCGGCATGTGCTGCAGGAAAACGAACGCGTGCTGGCCATGCAGGCGGCGTTCAGGACGCAGGATGTGGCGGCGATCAGTCGCCTGATGGCCGCCAGCCATGCATCCATGCGGGAGCTGTTTGAAATCACCACCCCGGAAATCGACCTGCTGGTTGATACCATTGCCGCGGTGACGGGCAGCCGCGGGGGCGTGCGCATGACCGGCGGCGGCTTTGGCGGCTGCGTGGTGGCACTGCTTCCCGATGCGATGGTGGATGAGGTGATCGCTGCAGTCGCGCGCGTCTACAATAAGAAGACCGGCCTGCAGGAGGCCATCTACTACTCCCGTCCGGCCGGAGGTGTCGGCCTGTTGTATTGACAGGTCGGTAACAGCGGGCGCTGCTGCACGACGACGCAGTAGCTGCGCGGCGATGGCCCTGCATCAAGGCCTCCGGCCCGTTGTTGGTGTGGCTGGCAGAAGGTGTGGCCCAAGCTACCGTCCCCGGCTGCGCCGGATCAGTTCGGCGTACCAGCGCCCGCTGCTCTTGACGATGCGCTGCTGGGTCTGGTGGTCCACGTGGATGAGGCCGAAGCGCTTGGCGTAGCCGGCGGCCCACTCGAAGTTGTCGATCAGGGTCCAGACGAAGTAGCCGCCGATGTCGGCGCCCTCGTCCATGGCGCGCCTGACCTGCCCGAGGTAGCCCTCGAGATAGGCGATGCGCTTGGGATCGTGCACCGCGCCGTCGACCACCTCGTCTTCGAAGGCGGCGCCGTTCTCGGTGATCATTACCCTGGGATTGCCGTAGTCATCCTGCAGCCACTTGAGTACCTCGTAGATCGACTGTGGGTAGACCTCCCAGCCCATCGAGGTGTACTGCACCCCGTCTCTGACGAAGTCGCGTTCCGCCCCCTGGGTGCCGCCGATAATCCAGGCGTTGAGGAAGGGCACCAGGAAGCTGTGGCGGGCGAACTCGCGCTGGTAGTTGTTGACACCGACAAAGTCCACCGTGGCACTGATGCGTTGCATATCGCCAGCCTCGATTTTCGGCGCGAACAGGCGCAGGCGGCGGGACAGGTCC
>JAWVYG010000751.1:0-2144 GCA_033722815.1 Halioglobus sp. | reverse complement strand
CGACCGATGCGGTTGCATTAACGGAGGCAGCCTATGTCGCGCAAGCGTCCCGTTCCACCGCCAAAGAACAACACCGATGCGATCTGTCCCGCGGGCGATGCGACCCGGCGCGGTTTCGTCGGCGGGGCGCTGTGCCTTGCGGTAACGGCGACGTCGATGGGCGTGCTGGCGCCGGCGCGCGGCGAGGCGAGCGCCGCGGAACCCGATGCGGCGGAGCTTGAACTTGCCGCGCTGGGGGAGGCGCTGCGCGCCGCGTCGCCGCAGCTTGCGGCGCAGATCGAGTCCCGAGGGCGGACGCTGGTCGGGCTTGCGGCCGCGGTACCGGTAGACTGGCAAGCGGCCAGGGCAGCAGGCGCCACGCTGACGCAGCAGCAGCGCATCGACGCCGAGTTCGGCCGCGGTGAGTTCATCTCTGTGCAGGGCTGGTTGCTGGCTCATTCCGAAGCGGCGGCCACGCTGCTGTATGCCGCGGCCCTGGCGGGCGATGCGCGACAGACCGCGCGATGATCGTCGATGGCCGCGAGCGGGACGGCGCAACATTCGAGGGCGATGTCTGCGTGGTCGGCGCCGGCGCGGCGGGCCTGACACTGGCGGTCAATCTTGCCCGGCGCGGCGTTCGGGTCGTGCTGGTCGAGAGCGGCGGGCTGAAATTTGATCCCCAGACGCAGGCCCTGCTCGAGGTCGAGCTGAGCGGCAGCACCCACGAGGGACTGTTCCAGCGTGCCCGCGCGCGTTATTTCGGCGGCACTACCAACCTGTGGGGCGGCGTATGCCTGCCGCTCGATCCTTTCGAATTCGAACAGCATTCCTGGGTGCCCTATAGTGGCTGGCCTATCACACGCGCCGACCTGCAGCCCTACTATGAAGCCGCCGCGGTCCAGCTCGGTCTCAAGGGGGTCGACTCCCGCTACGAGCCGGGCGCCCTGGGCGTTGCCGAACACCCGCGGCTGATTGCAGCGGCGGAATCGGCGGTCGCGACAACCTTCCCGCCCCGTGTCCCGGCCCGTCGTCTGCGCATGGGAAGGTGGCGACGAGAGGAGGTCAGCGCCCACCCGTTGATTCAGTGCGTTCTCAATACCACGATCGTGGAGCTCCGCGCCGCGGCGGCGGGTGATTCGGTGACGTCGCTGGAGGGCCGTACCCTCGCGGGCGGAACCCTGCACTTTCGCGCGCGGGACTACGTGCTCTGTACCGGCGCCGTGGAAAACGCGCGGCTCCTGCTGGCGTCCGACAGCGTCACCCCCGGCGGGCTGGGTAATGGCACGGACCAGGTGGGACGCTACTTCATGATCCATCCACCCAACGGCGGGGGGCGCATTCTGCCGCTGCGACCCGGTGTCGGCCGCACCCAGGAAGAAGTGCTGTCGGACAAGTACAACGTCGGCTGGGCCGTCACGCCCGAGGCGCGCCGGGAGCACGAGCTGCAGGGTTTCCACGCCTTTCTATTCAGTAACGATCTCGCCGACCCGCTGCCCTTTGAACTCGCCGTGCGTCGCCTGACCCGCACGGGCGCAGGCCCGCGCGCGGATGCGGCCGCTGTGCAAAGGCGCGGCGTGCTCATCAACTGGGAGCAGGCGCCGAACCCCCGCAGCCGTGTGACGCTTGCGTCGACGCGCGACAAACTCGGTATGCGCAAGGCGCATGTGCACCTGGATGTCACCGCAGAGGACCTGTCACGGGCACAGCGCAGCATCGAACTGATCGGCGCGGCGATGGCGCGCACCGGTTTTGCGCGCCTGTTCTTCAGCGATATTGCCAATACGCCGATTCTCGGCGGCGGCGGGCACCAGATGGGCACCACGCGCATGTCCAGGGAGCCCGCCGACGGTGTAACCGACATCCACGGTCGCGTTCACTCCGTCGACAACCTGTTTGTCAGTGGCAGTTCGCTGTTTCCCACCGGCGGCTGGCAGAATCCCACCTTTACCATTATTGCTCTGGCCCTGCGGCAGGCGGAGCATCTGCACGCCCGCACATTGGATGCCTGACCGCGCGCCGGGGTGATCGACATGTCTGCGCGGGAGAAAACGCAATGCTCGTGCGATTAGCGGGATGGGCACTGTTGTTGCTCAGCCTGCTGCTGGTACTGGCGGCGCTGGCGCTGCACATCAGTGCCCGCGCGGCGCTCGACCACGACTACGGCT
>JAWVYG010000750.1:0-2149 GCA_033722815.1 Halioglobus sp. | reverse complement strand
GCCAGCCGCGTTGCAGCAGCTTGCGCCAGCGCCTGAAGGCCACTAAGGTGACCTGCGGTTTTCTTGCGCAGGGCCCTCCATGGCGCCGAACAGACTCAACCCGGTTGCCCTGGGCCCGTTACCACCGACCAGCACCGATCGCGATGGCGTCGCCGCAGCCCGGTGCTGTTCGACACCGGCGGCCTGTCAATCGTGGCGTGGGAGTGCCTGACACCATGACCGACGAGGACTGGATGCTGCGCGCGCTGGCGCTGGCCGATCGCGCAGAGCGAGCCGGCGAGGTACCCGTGGGCGCGCTCGTGGTGCGCGACGGTGAGGTGCTGGGTGAGGGCTGGAACCAGGTGATCAGCGCGCACGATCCCAGCGCCCATGCCGAAATGGTGGCCCTGCGTGCGGCGAGTCGCCGGGCCGCCAATTACCGTCTGCCCGGCGCGACCCTGTACGTCACCCTCGAACCCTGCACCATGTGCGCCGGCGCACTGGTGCACGCGCGCATCGAGCGCCTGGTGTTCGCCGCTCCGGAACCGAAGGCGGGTGTCGTGGTCAGCAATGGCGCACTGCTGGATGAGCCGTGGTACAACCACCGGGTCACCTGGCGCGGCGGGATACTGGCCGAGGAAAGTGCGCGGCGCCTGCAGGACTTTTTCCGCGCCCGTCGGGGCGACCGGCCCTGAACCCCGTCCTTACGGGGCCTGCCCGCGCTCACCTGGCAGCTAGAGGCTTTTCAGGCGGATATTGTCGATATCCCCGGGCACGTACTCGCCGGCCGCAAGGGGCGCATCGGCTTGCTTGTCCGGGATATCCTGCCATTGCAGGATGCTGTGGTAGTGGCGGATGTTCTGCACGTAGGTCACGGCCTCGAGCCCGCGCGCGTAGCCGTGGCGCGTGGTCTTGTAGTGGGTACGCTTCTGCAGCAGCGGCAGCCGCTCCATGACGTCGCGCCACAGGTTGGGGTCCCCGCCCTGTTGCGAGGTGATCCTGCGCGCGTCCTCGAGGTGTCCCATGCCGATGTTGTAGGCCGCCAGCGCCAGCCAGGTGCGGTCGGGGTCGGTGATGTCGTCCGCCAGGCGGCGCTTCATTTGCTTGAAGTAGCGCGCGCCGCCGCGCAGGCTCTGGGTGGCGTCGAGGCGGTTGGTGACGCCCATCTCCCGCGCGGTGGGCAGGGTCAGCATCATCATCCCGCGCACACCCGTGGGGGACTGTGCCCGGGGATTCCAGTGGGACTCCTGGTAGGCGATGGCGGCCAGCAGCTGCCAGTCCATCTGGTATTCCTTGGCCACCTGCTGGATCAGCTCGCGGTAGGGCGGCAGCGCGCGCTGCATCATGCGGGTAAAGGTGTGCGAGCCGATCCGCGACACCGCCTGGGTGTGACCGAAATGGGCCTCGCGCAGGCGCGCTAGCGTACCGTCTTCGCGCACGCGCCCGATGAAGGCGTTGATCTTCTCCAGCAGCCTGGTGTTGTCCGTGTCCGGGGGCAGGTACCACACCATGTCCTGTTCTTCGCTGAGGTCGAAGGCCACCTTCAGCCGCGGGTACAGGCCCTGCTGCATCGCGAACTCGTTGGAGTCTATCAGGGCCAGTTCCGCCTCCGCGCGCTTGAGCAGCTCCAGCAGCTCCATGGTGTCCGCCTCGGGAATTTCCGTCCAGGTGAGCCGCTCCAGCCCATTGTTCTTCAATGCCTGCAGGGCCTGCACGTGGCTCGAGTCAGCCAGCGCCACGATGGACCTCCCCACGAGGTCTTCCGGACGCCGCGGCCGGGTATTGCCGGCGACGTAGACGACCTGGGTGACGAAACTGTCATAGGGCTCTGAGTGCGGGTAGGTCGCCGCCCGCGACTCGGTCAGGGTCAGTCCCGCCGCCGCCAGGTGTGCCTCGCGCCTGCGCAGTTTGTCGAAGATACTGTGCAGGCTGAAGGCGGGCTTCATCGACAGCTCGACACCCAGGTCCTGCGCCAGCAGGCCTGCGAGTGCATACTCGAAGCCGGAGGGGCCGGTCTTCTCCAGGTAGTAGGTGGTCGGCCCGTTGCGGCTGACGACCACCAGTTCCCCCCTGGTCTGGATGCGGTCCAGGGAGTCCTGCCGCGCACAGCCCGTCAACGCGCAGGTAACAAGGAGGGCCAGAACAGGATAACGCCAGAGCATGTGCCAAG
>JAWVYG010000749.1:0-2158 GCA_033722815.1 Halioglobus sp. | reverse complement strand
TCGACCGGGTTGCCGCGGACTACGGCCGCGACTTTTTCCTCTTCATCGGCGTCTGGCGGTACTACAAGGGTTTGCACATCCTCCTCAAGGCCATGCAGGGGAGCAGCTCCAGGGTCGTGGTGGTCGGCTCGGGGCCGATAGAAGCCAGGATTCGCTCGCGCGCCGCGCGCATGGGCCTGGACAACGTCGAATTCCCCGGCCGTGTGGACGACAGTACCAAGGTGGCCCTGCTGCGCCTGTGCCGCGCGGTCGTGCTGCCGTCGCACCTGCGCTCGGAAGCGTTCGGCATGACGCTGCTGGAGAGCGCCATGTACAGCAAGCCCATGATCTGCGCGGAGGTGGGCTCCGGTACCAGCTACATCAACGTCGACGGGGAAACGGGCCTGGTCGTGGCGCCCAACAGTCCCGCCGCCCTGAGCGAAGCGATGGACTACCTGCGGGACAATCCCGAAAAGTCCAGGGTCATGGGTGAGAAGGCGCGACAGCGTTTCCTGGAAAACTTCACGGGCGATATCATGGGGGCGAGTTACCGCGACATCTACCGCAGGGTGCTCGCCAACAACACTTGAGAGCGATTGTTGCACGCGGCAGTGTGCGCCGACGGCGTGCAGAGCACCTACTGCCTGCCCCCGCCGGGGGATTGTGTCCGGGTCCTGCGGTCACTCGTCGAATTACGTAACTCGTCGACATCTGGCGTATCGAGTTCCCGGTAGCTATCAAATCCCGTGCATGGCTGCCTTCCCATGGTCTTTAATATATTGGGGTCCACGACCTCCGCGGAGTGTGTACCCGACCGGTAGCTGTCAGGTTTTTTTACACTGTGGGGCCGTGAACCGCACTTTCGGGCCGCGATCCCCCGCAATTCCGGGGGGTGGCCTGAATCTTGCACAAACTCAAGGTTGCACAGGATCGAGCCGGGAGCGTATTTCCCGGCATCGCCGCAGTTCAGTTGATGGAGGCACAAATAATGAAAACACAGCTCAGATTACCCTTTTCAGGCAGGCGCCTGCCGGCACGTCCCGGCGGCAGTACGCTGCGCCTGGCGGGCCTGCTCATGGTCCTGACCTTTTTCCTCAGCGGGTGTTACTTCACGCTCGGTGCCGCGCGTTACATGGAGCGCACCGGTGGCGTGCCCTGGTGGTGCCAGGGGTCGCCCGACCTGACCACGGCCGAATGCCAGCTGTTCTCCGCTTACCTGGACTTCGCCACGCGCTTCGCATTCGATCGCTGGACTTACCAGGACGGCACCAACGCCGGTGGCGTACCCTCGGTGGCCAACGCGCGGGTGCAGCTGTTCGGCGCCGCCAGCAGCTTCAACCCGATGGCGCCGAACCTGATCGAGTACGAGAGCACCGCGCCGGGCGCCCGGGCCATCAGCGTGGGCTGGCGCATTACCGATCCCGCCGGTCCCCCGGCCGGTTTCGCGGGCCCCCGCGACGTGTGGATCGCCGATCCGACCCTCGCGGACACCTGGGTCCTGCAGACCTGGATCCTGCGCGGCTACGAGAACCAGCCCGACGTCTTCGCCGCCACGCATCCCTGCCAGGCGAGCCTGCCGCTGACCAGTTCGGCAGATGCCTGTTATCTCGCATCTCACCCCATCCCCCTGGAGGTCATGGTCACCAAGGACGATGGTTACGATGCGCCGGGTATCGATGCCATCGTTGAAGGGCTGCGGGTGCTGCCCGGTGTCAACGTGTCGGTGGTTGCACCGCTGGAACCGCGGTCCGGTTCCGGCGGCAGCCAGACCCCGGGTGGTGCGCCCGGAGCAGATACCGACAAGTTCACCCTCAGCGGTTACCCGGTGCTCGCTGCCGTGGATGGCTTCCCGGCCGATGCATCGATCTGGGGGCTGGGAACACTGTCCCTGTCGCCGGACCTGGTCGTCAGCGGCATCAATTCGGTCCAGAACCTGGCGGATATAGGTAGCAACAGCTCCGGCACCATAGGCGCCGCCCGCGCGGCTTCGCGTCGCTTCGCCAACGCGGTCGCCACCAGCCAGGGCATTGGCTTCCCGCCGGATTACCCGGCAGGCGTTGCCGCAACCCTGGCGTTCTTCGAGCAGTGGCGCATAGGTGCTGCGGGAACGCCCTACATGGACGTACCGAACATCAACATCCCGACCTGTACGGTCGGTTCGATCCGCGGCACGGTGGAG
>JAWVYG010000748.1:0-2164 GCA_033722815.1 Halioglobus sp. | reverse complement strand
TCCCGCGGGCCCTCGAACTGCGACTCCAGCACAACCGCCCGTTCGCCGAGCGACAGCGACACGAACGCCATCAGCGCGGAAAAGGTAACGAAGATCGCCGAGACGATGACCAGTTGCGAGCGCGTCAGCCTGGCCCCGACAAGGTAGGCCGTGACCAGGTAGCCGCTGACCGTCGTCAGGTAGATGCCGATACAGCCGTTCATCACGTCCAGCAGGGCGGCGAACGATGTAACAAATTCCGCTTCAGTCATGTCTATTGTCCAGTTGCGACACCGCAGCTGCGTGTATGGAGGGAATGTCCCAGACTTCCGTGATCTGGCCATCGACCATCCGCCATACGACGACCACGTCACTTTCAATCTGTTTGTCTCCCATCTCGATGGCCTGCTTGCGGTGCACGACCACCAGTTCGTCCCCGAATGCCTGTATGGAAACCACGTTGACGCGGAACGCGCCGCCGGTGGCCCGTTCCACTTTCTCGAAGAAATCCTTTATGCCGGCGTGTCCGACGTAATCGCCGTGGATGTCGGGCAGGAGCGGGTTGTAGAAGTGCCATAGGGCATCCTGTGCGAACACTCCCACGGTGTCGGCGACGTTGGCCGGGTCGAAGCGCGCCAGTAGCGCGATGTTGGGGTGATCTTCACTCATGCGCCGGAATTCCCAACCGGATCGCTCGCCTGTGGACGGCGTGCACACTGGTTGCGTATTCGGACCGCGATGAGCACGAATGGCCGCCAGCTTTCATGCCTCGGCCGCACGCGACCGCCAGAACGCGTACAGGACGTACGCCACCACACTGAGGTAAGTGCCGCCGAAGGTAATGTAGTACATCACCGGGCTGGTGGAGCGAATATCGGCCATTTCGATCGCGGCATGCGTCTTTGCCTCGCCGCTTTCGATGAGAGTCTGCAGGTCTGTCGCCAGGGCGAATATCGTGTCGTAGTTCTCCCCGGACATCTGCAGCATGTACAGGGTGTAGGAGGTGTACAGGCCGAGGCAGATGATGATCAGCAACAGGTTCAGCCGCGCGGATGCGATATGGGCCATGATCAACACGCCAATGGATATGCTGGCCCACCACTGCTGCATGGACCAGATTCTATTGAGGTACTCCGAGGCCTGGTAAATCAGTTCCGCTTCAGTCATCGCAATTCATTGCATTCCTGCCGCGCGGGACCCTGCCTGGCTATGTGTTACCGGCGTCGGCCCTGCGCGCTACATTTCTATCATAGTAGACTACGGCGAACGATATCGTGAGCCAGGACTGCGTGAACCTGTTCAGCAGGTTCAAATGCTCTATCGCCATCATGTGTTGTACATGCCGGCTCATAGGCGCACTTCATCATCACTGAAAAAGCGTTGCGGATACCTGTTGCGCCAGCAGCGGCGTGAAGTCGATGGAATGATTGGACCACTCACTGTGACTTCAAAGGCTTCTTGCTTGATGCTGGATGGGACATTTTCATGTAGACCCCGCCTTTCTCCAGTTCATCCAGCATTTGCGCCAGGCGTCTTTGCCTGGTTGCTTCCCTTTTCGCCCGGCTGATCCAGCCGAGATAATCGTTTTGCTGATACGCGGGGCGATTTTCAAAGTCGCTGACCAGGTTGTTTGACTCCAATGCCTCCTTCACGAAGGGCGGCATCGGGTTGAGATTCCTCTTGAGTCGAGCAAACTTATTCATTGTTATCTATCGCAGCACCATGACAGTGAGCGCCAGGATGAGGTTCGCGGCTCGGCATTACCGCTGACTCTGCCCGGCATGCGTGACCTTCAGTTTCTTGATCGCCAGTAGCTATAAAGCAGATAACCCAGCACCCCCAGGAAAGTCCCGCCCAGTGTCATCGGTAGGAGGTACTCTATGCTGGGTGTGCGGTTATCCAGCCAGTAAATCGCAGTACTACTTAAAGCGCCGTTCTCGTCGAGCAGCCTTTCCAGGTCCGCATACACCGATTCGGCGATCCCGTAGTTCTTGCCGACTATCTGCAGCATGACGCCCGTGAAACCAAGGTAGAGCAGGCTGAGCAATATCACCAGGTAGGTGTTTAACCTGTCCGAGGCAAAGTGCGCCACCAGCAGCAGGCCGAACGAGATGCTGGCCCACCATTGCAGGAGCGACCAGATCCGGTTGATGCACTCGGACAGGTGATAGAGCAGCTCTGCTTC